>CAZIYN010000155.1:0-5846 GCA_964543495.1 uncultured Dehalococcoidales bacterium
GCACAATCGACCGCGGTGTTGCCGCACCCCACGCCCTGGCGGGCGTCCTCGCAGCCCTCCTCCACCGCGAAAAGACAGGTGAAGGACAGGAAATTGAAGTATCGCTTTTCCAGTCGGGTGTCTGGGCAATCGCCCTCCCCATGCAGAGTGCCATAATCGGCAACCCGATGCCCATAGTCGACCGCGCAAAAGCGGCGAACCCTCTGTTCACCGTTTACCGTACCAGGGACGACCGCTGGATACAGATGTCCATGATTCAGCCGGACCCGTTCTGGCCCGCCTTCTGCCGGGTGATAGAAAAACCCGAACTTGAAAAAGACCCCCGCTTCTCAGATATCAATAAGAGGACGGAAAATAACGAGGAGCTGATACGCATAGTCGACGAAGTCATGGCAACCAGGACCTTGAAAGAATGGGACAAACGCTGCCGTGAGTATGGCTTAATCTTTTCCAGCGTCCAGAACACTATGGAGGTTATTGAGGACGCCCAGGCGCTGGCAAACGATTTCTTCGTGGACCTTCCTCACCCTCAGGGCACCTTCAAGGTGGTGGCTACACCCGTCAAGTTTCACCAGAACCCGGCGGAAGTGAAAGCGCCGGCTCCAGAACTCGGACAGCACACGGAGATGACCCTCCTCGAACTCGGCTACACCTGGGAAGACATCGCCACCCTCAAAGAACAGGGCACAATCCTCTAACACACTTTTTGTCATTCCTTTGAATCTCCCCCTTTGGAAAAGGCCTGTCCTGAGCCTGTCGAAGGGGGGACTAAGGGGGATTTCCCCCTGTCATTGCGAGGACGAAGGACGAAGCAATCCGGGAGGTGGGATCTTTCCCCACTTCGTTCACCCTGGGCTTGTCGAAGGGTCATTCCCGCGCAGGCTTCAGCCCGAGCTCAGCCCGAGAGCGTCAATCTCTTCTCCCATCTGTCATTGCGAGGAGTCCGTCATAGCCTTGGCGCAGACGGACGACGTGCTTGCACGCCGAAGTGCGTTACAGCACGCAGGCGTGGCAATCTCTTCTCCCATCTGTCATTGCGAGGAGTCCGTCGTAGCCTTGGCGTAGGCGGACGACGTGGCAATCCGTGAGGTGGGGTACCAGCCGTTTAAAAACGGTACCAGAAATATTGATAAATCCACGTCTTTTGTGTTATAAGCTAGATTACAATTGAATAAATAACTGCTGGAAGGAGATCGTTAAGATGGCAGGTATGCTCGAAGGGATCAGGGTGATCTCTATGGGACAGGTAGTGGTTGTTCCGGCTGCCAGTTCTGAACTGGCCGACTGGGGAGCCGAGGTAATCAAGCTGGAATCACTTATCGGCGAGCAGCACCGGGGAATGAGACGTGCTGCCGGGACCGAGACCGGTGAAATCAACTATGTAATGCAGTTGCTTAACAGGAATAAAAAAGGCCTGGCCATAAACCTCAAAACGCCCGAAGGCCGGGAAGCCGTTCACAAACTGATAAAGACTTCGGATGTCTTTATGTTCAATTACGAATATGCGTCGTTAAAAGAATTCGAACTTGATTACGATACTCTCAAAGAGATTAATCCCCGGCTTATCCACGCCTCCATCACCGGCTACGGGACGAAAGGACCGGATAAAGACGAACGCGGTTACGACTTCGCCGCCGGCTGGGCTCGCTCGGGGATGATGCATATGATTGGTGAACCGGGAACTATGCCCGTCCCGCAGCGCCCCGGAATGATTGACAGTATGACCGGCGCCCACCTTGACGCCGCCATATGCGCCGCGCTCTACAAGAGAGAAAAAACGGGCATGGGAGAGGAAATAGAGGTCTCGCTTTATCACGCCGCCGTCTGGATGCTCGCTATGGATGTCCAGGCCGGCCTGCAGGGCAATGAGTCCATTCCTTACCAGCATAACGACCCTCATAATCCCTTGTGGAACCAGTACAGGACTAAAGACGACCGCTGGTTCTGGATGGCGATGCTTCAGTCCGGTCCCAACTGGCCTTTCTTCTGCCGGGCTATCGACAGACCTGAACTCGAAAACGACCCGAAGTTCGCCACTATGGAAGCGCGGGCGGAAAACAATAAGGAACTCGTCGATATTATCGATGAAGTCATCGCCACAAAGACGATGGATGAATGGATACCTATTTTCAAGAAGCACAACGTCATATACGGGAAGGTGCAGAAACCTATCGAGGTTGCTACGGACCCCCAGGCGCTGGCGAACGACTTCTTCGGTGAGGTGGAGCATCCTGCCGCCGGTAAGATAAAGCTGGTAAATACCCCGGTGAACTTCAGAAATTACCCCAGGGAGTTATACGAACCCTGCCCCGAACTGGGACAGCACACGGAGATGATTCTCCTGGAACTCGGCTACAACTGGGAAGATATCGCGGGCCTCAAGGAAAAGGGAGTCATACTCTAGCAGTGAATTCGCTGTCATTCTGAACCCGCCTCTTGAGGGTCGAAGGGTCATTCCCTCGCATGTAGGAATCCAGTGTCTAAATCTTTATCATTCCGGTGAAAACCGGAATCCAGACCCCCTGTCATTCTGAATCCGCCTCTGGCGGATGAAGAATCTTCCCCCTTTGGAAAAGGCCTGCTCTGAGCCTGTCGAAGGGGGGGACTAAGGGGGATTTTCCCCTGTCATTGCGAGGACGAAGGACGCGGCAATCCGGGAGGTGGGCTCTTTCCCACTCCGTTCACCCTGAGGGAAGTCGAAGGGTCATTCCCGCGCAGGCGGTAATCCGGGCGGAGAAATAGTAACCCCCCATCATTGTGAGCCTGTCATTTTTATTCCTTCTATCCCCTTCTCCCCCTTATCGCCGGGCTTTTATATCCATCCAGGAGCACGCGGGGTACATGGACCTTCAGTTCCTCTATCGTCCACCGCCCGTCTGTCTTGCTTATCCTCCGGCTTACCACCGGGTCGTGATGCATGCTGACGCCGGAACCGCCCACCAGGAATACCGAGCCGCTTATCTCCGCAGCGAGGTCGGATGCCAGGTAGACTATCATCGGGGCAAGGTCGTCCGGGCTCGGTGTCCTTTCCAGCATCGCTATCGCTCTCCTGTCCGCTTCTTCATCCTCCGCTTCCGACTGCGCCATCTGGTACGCGGACAGCTCGAATGATGCCCTCGTCCTGGCGAAGGGAGAAAACGCGTTGCAGGTGATGCCGTAAGGCAGTAGCTCCCAGGCGACCGCCCTCGTCAGGCCTACCGCCCCGGCGTTCGCCGCCGCGTATTCGGCATGGTAAAGGGTATCCCCCGCCCACGACTGCGAGGTGCAGTTGATAATCCTCCCCCACTTCTTCTCCATCATATAAGGAGCCGCGTGGCGGATGGTATTGAAATAGCTTTTCGGCTTGATATTGGTCACCCTGTCCCAGAGTTCCTCCGTCATCTCCCATATCGGGCTGAAACCGAAGCCCCCGGCGACGTTTACCAGTATATCTATCGTCCCGTAGGTATCCACGGCTGTCTTTATCAGTTTTCCCGCCGTCTTGAAATCGGAAACATCCCCGAAGAAAGCCGTCGCCTCGCCTCCTAGCTGGCGGATTTTCTCGGCGGTGGTCTCCGCGTCGCCCGAATACTCTCTGGAAAGGTCCTCCGCCCATTTTCTCCTTTCCGGAGAAAGAGCGCTCAGATGCTCTTCCTTCAGCAGGGCGAAATTCGTGGAACCCGGCTTGCGGTTATTCGTTATCACCTTCGCCCCTTCCGAGCCTATCCCGACCGCGATAGCCCTGCCTATTCCCTGGCCCGAGCCGGTAACCACGGCAACTTTTCCCTTTAAAGTATCACCCATTCTCCTACTCCTTCTTGTGTCATTGCGAGTCCGCCAAAGGCGGACATGGCAATCTCTATCATTCTTTTGAGATTAGCGTATCGTGCTCAATAATAGCATAAGTGAAGAAAAGAAACGCAGTCATTTGTCCTGCAGCTTCCTGAACCTGATTTCTTCGGGAGTCACATTCTCCACTGAAAGTCCGACCCCGTCTATTGTTATTTGAGTCTGGTTGCGACTGAAATAGAGGTTCCAGGCGAACCCCTGGTAGCCGCTGGCTTTCCTCTGGGCTATGGAATATGTATTTTCGGACGGCATACCTGCGTAAGTTATCCGGTCTTTACCCTGTTTCAGGTGATATGTCTCACCCACGGCTAATGAAATATAGTTCTCCATATAAAGTCCTTCCTTTATTCGATAATCCGTGAAACATATTATAGCGTAAAAATATGCAGTCAGGCATTATTGACACTTCGCCGGTAGACTCACTATACTCGAATGGAATCCGTAAGGTATATAAATGCTGAAAAGAAGCGTCCTGCTCGATATAGCCCTCTTTATAGTAATTATATTTCTGCTACTGTGGGTAGTCCCCATAATCTCGTCGCTGCTGAAGCAGCTCTTCATACTGCAGTTAATAATCATTATCGCCGGGGCAATCGGCCTCAGATTCCTCGTGGAAAAAATCCGTAATAAATTAAAATGACCTGTAGTAGTACAGGTCATTTTAATACCTTTTTTAATCCTGAAATAATTCGTTCGCAGTCTCCCGCGAGCGTCATTCGCCGCTGATTTTTTTCTTCAGCTCTTCTATTTCCTGCTGCTTCTCGAATTCTGCTTCTGTCAGCGGTTCGCAGGACATCAGTTTGTTATTATGCAGCTTGATGGTAAAAAGTGCCTTGCACTTCCAGCAGCGGTAGGGACCCTCATAACTTGTATCCGCCAGGGAGAAACTGCCTTCTGTCTTGCATTCGGGGCATTCAATCTTGATTATCATCTCAATCACACTCCCCCTTTTACTCCGGTTGCTTTATTTTATCATATATAACCGGATAGAGTTCAATTCGGTTTTGGTTGCTAATGTCATTGCGAGCCGCAGGCGAAGCAATCTCCACATTCGAACGCAGAGATTGCCGCGTCGTCCGCCTCTGGCGACCTCCTCGCAATGACAAATGAACCAACCAGAAGCGAACAGAAACCCCAAATAGCAATACTTGACAACCGCATATCCTTTACCTATAATAAATAAAAACCACTTCATCACTCCCTTTCTTTCTGATTTCCAACGAAATGTTGTCTTTCGTTCATCCATAAATCTCGTGTGGTTTTCCCTTTATGTCAAAGTATATCTTTGTAACTGGTGGCGTTGTTAGCGGTGTAGGCAAGGGGATAACTGTCGCTTCTATAGGAACAATCCTGAAGTGCCGTAATATCAGCGTATCCCTGCAGAAGCTGGACCCCTATCTCAATGTCGACCCTGGAACAATGTCCCCTTACCAGCATGGAGAAGTATTCGTTACCGAGGACGGTGCCGAGACGGACCTCGACCTCGGGAATTATGAAAGATTCGTGGATATCAATACTACAAGCCAGTCGAATGTCACATCGGGGCAGATATACAGCGAACTAATCGCCAAGGAAAGACGTGGTGATTTCCTGGGAGGGACTATTCAGATTGTCCCGCACCTCACCAATGAAATTATCCAGCGTTTTACAAATATAGCAGAGACATCCGGAGCAGATGTGGTGATAATAGAAGTCGGTGGTACGGTAGGTGATATCGAGGGACAGCCGTTCCTCGAGGCAATCCGGCAGATGAGAAATATCGTGGGAAGGGAAAATGTTTTTTATATCCACGTTACTCTGCTCCCATACCTTGCTACTACAGAAGAGCTGAAGACCAAACCTACCCAGCACAGCGTCAATACACTCAGACAGTTCGGTATCCAGCCCGATGTAATAGTCTGCCGCGCCGACCATGAAATCCCCGAAGAGCTAAGAGATAAAATATCGGTCCACTGTGATGTTGAGCGTGAGGCGGTTATCCCCCTGCCCACAATTCCTACTATTTACGAGGTACCGCT
>CAZIYN010000156.1:0-5832 GCA_964543495.1 uncultured Dehalococcoidales bacterium
TTTCTATACATGTCTTTCTTTCGCAATATATTTTTCGGCTGGTGGACGGTTATTTCCACGGGCACTATTTCCGGGCTGGCGCACGGTTTCAACAGTTACGGATTTTCTGTTATTTTCAAACCTCTTGCCGCCGAACTTGGAATAAACAGGGCTGCAACTTCGGTTGCCGCCGGAATCGCCAGACTGGAAGGCGGCCTCGAAGCACCTGTCACCGGATGGCTTTCGGACAAGTTCGGACCCAAGTGGGTGATATTCGGTGGTGCCGTTGTTGCCATGCTGGGAATGTTCCTGATGTATTATGCCAATTCGCAATGGGCGTACTACCTGTTCTGGGGAGGGCTTATGGGTATCGGCATCAACCTCTCCATGACAATCGCCATGGACAAGGCGGTCACCAACTGGTTCATCCGTAAACGGGGACTTGCCCACGGCACCAAGTTCGCCCTTATCGGTGCCTGCGGCGTAATTGCCCTGCCTGTAATCTCCTGGCTGGTAGAAGAGACGGGCTGGAGAACTACCTGCTTGATATGGAGCGGTATAATGCTTGTCTGCCTGCCTTTTATCCTGCTTACAATCAAGCAGCAGCGTCCGGAGTACTACGGACTCCTGCCCGACGGGGCGAAGACCGAGTCCGAGCTTGGCGGGGCGGATATGGTAGACAGAGGTGTAGAGTACGCTTCCGGGCTTGAGGAAGATGAATTTACTCTCCGGCAGGCTATGAAGACACCTGCCTTCTGGATGATAGTGGTGGCGATGACGGGCCACACCGTGGTTTTCGGCGGCTTCAACGCCCACTGCGTTCCCTTCCTGACCGACCGGGGTATAGATGAAATTGCCGCCGGGGCCATGATGGGGATGATGGTGTTTTTCACTATCCCCTCGCGTTTTATAGGCGGCATAATTGCGGACAGGGTGAAAAAAAGCAGGATGTCACTGCTTATCGCCATCTCACTCCTTTTCCAGGCAATCGGGATTGGTTCTTTCTGCATTTATCCTTCCACGGTAACCGTGTACGTAATGCTTATCTTCTACGGGTTCGGCAGCGGAGCGACCACGCCGCTGTACCTCCTGATAATGGCGCGGTACTTCGGCAGGAAAGCCTACGGCTCTATCCACGGCGTCACCAGCCTGCTCAGGTCTCCCATACAGTTTTTATCGCCTGTATACGCCGGCTGGGTATTCGATACCACCGGCAGCTATATGACCGCCTTCATCGTCTTCGCAATAACCGCCGCGGTCGCATCCGTAATACTGTTCCTCTGCAGACCGCCACAAGCCCCCGAACAAATCGGCGATGTAAGAAGTTTTGTGTAGGATGATATTATCTGGATTCCGTGTCAAGCACGGAATGACAAGTGTTGAGAATTGACACTTTTAGCTCGTTCCAGTATTCTTTAAGACGGTCATTTTAGTCTGTCCCCGTGTATTTTTACCCTTTGAAGAAGGAGGAGTTTTAATGCAAGGTCGTACTGCCATAGCTAAAATTCTCAAAATGGAGGGTGTGGAGTTTATCAGCGGTTTCCCGATGAACCCGGTTATCGAAGCCTGCGCCGAAGAGGGAATCAGAACCATAATATCGAGGAACGAACGGGTGGGAGTCGGCATTGCCGACGGCTATACCCGTGTCTCAAACGGAAAGAAAATCGGCGTCTGCGGTATGCAGTCGGGCCCCGGTGTGGAAAACGCCTTTTCTGGAGTCGCCCAGGCGTACAGCGAATCATCGCCGATACTGGTGCTCCCGGGCGGAAGCGCCAGGCGCCGTATCGTACCACCCTATTTCCTGTCATCGAGAGCTTTCGAGCCTATAACAAAGTGGTCGGAAACGGTCGGATTCGCAGATGCAGTTCCGGATATAATGAGGCGCGCCTTCACCAACCTGAGGACACCGCGACAGGGACCGGTGCTGCTGGAAGTACCGATGGATGTCGCTACCGAGCAGTTCGACGACGAAAAGTTCTCCTATGCACCTGTGAAAGCGGCGCGTTCGGCAGGAGACCCGGCGGACATCAAAGCCGTGGTCAAGGCATTGCTGGCGGCAAAGAACCCCATTATCCGTGCCGGAATCGGCGTTCTCTGGGCGGAAGCCTGGGACGAACTGGTGGAATTCGCCGAACTGACTCAAATTCCGGTCTATACCACCAACAACGGCAAGAGCTGCTTCCCCGAGGACCATCCGCTGGCGCTCGGTGCCGGCTCCAACGGTTATCCCAAGATGATAAGGCACTTCACCACCAAGTCCGACCTCACCCTGGCAATAGGCTCGAGCTGCACCAGGGGCGGTTTCACCTTCACCATCCCCGACGGCAAGAAGATAATCCAGGTAACCGTCGACCAGCGCGACATCAACAAAGACTACCCGATGGAACATGTCATCATCGGCGATGCCAGGCTGGTATTGCATCAGCTAATCGAAGAAGTCAAAGCTCAGGCAGGACCGGACGGTAAAAAGGGCGATGACTCGGTCGCCAAAGAGGTCAAGAAAATTAAAGACGAGTGGCTGGAAGAATGGATGCCCAAGCTGACCTCCGACGAAACGCCGATTAATCCCTACAGGGTTATAAACGACCTTAAAAACACACTGGATGCCAGAGAAACAATTATTACTCACGACGCCGGCAGTCCCCGCGACTCAATGACGCCTTTCTGGGAAGCGCCCGTCCACAACAGCTATATCGGCTGGGGAAAGTCGACCACGCTGGGAGGCTCGCTGGGGTTCTCGATGGGAGCCAAGCTGGCAAAACCGGAAAAGACCTGCGTGGCATTTATGGGCAACGCCGCCTTCGGCATGGTTGGTATGGACTTCGAGACTGCGGTAAGGGAAAATCTACCGGTTATCGCGGTGGTTATAAACAACTATACACTCGGCGGTTATAAAAAGTTCCACCCGGTGGCTATTGAGAAATTCCACCTCAACAGACAGACCGGTAATTACGCAAAGGTCGCCGAAGGACTCGGCGGCTACGGCGAGACAGTTGAAGACCCGGCGGAGATTATCCCCGCTATAAAGAGGGCTCAGCAATCGATAGCTTCAGGAAAGGCAGCCCTCCTTGAGATAATCACCCGTGAAGAGACCGCTTTCTCCACGTATCAGTAGATTTAATTCGGGTAAATTCCCCCTGAGTCCCCCTTTTAAAAAGGGGGACTTTCTTATTTCAGAGCGTATACGATGATATCACCCACGTTGGTGCCGGTATCACCGGTTATCACCAGTGAACCGCCGATTTCTTTCAGCAGGGTATTGCTGTCGTAATTATCAAGGTATTTCTCCACGTCCATCCCTTTAACCTTTACTACAGAGAGGGTATTATTATCGACTATCGCTCCGGCGACGTCCGGGAGATAGTCGGAGCCGTCTGTTCCAATGCTGGCAACCACCCACTCACCCGGATAGCCCTTCATTTCAAGAATGGATACGGCTGCATAGTGCTGGTTCCTGCCTCCCCTGCCGGGATTTTCAGGTAATCTGGGAGTCGTCTCCCCGCCGAGAAGGATTAAATCGTATCCGGCGTATCCGCCATCCAGTATCTCACCCGCTCTGAGACGCGCTGTAATCGCCGTTTCGCCCTTCTGCTCCGCGGTAACGATATATGGAGCAAAACCGAGCTTTTCCGCCTCTATTTTCATTTCTTCCAGGGCCAGGCTGTTATCGCCTATTATGAAATTAAGACAGTTTTCAAGCTCCTCCGGAGTCTCTGGCACTTCACCGCGTCTTCCTTTCTCCATATAATCGAACACCCTCTCCGGTATCCTTTCGAGCAGGTTATATCTGTCAAGCACGGTTAAAGCGTCGGAAAAAGTCGATAGGTCCGGGCTGGTGGGACCGGAAGCTATAACGTCAAGGCTGTTGCCGATAACATCGGAAAGAATCAGGGAAACAACCTTCGCCGGGTAGAAGTATTCGCCCAGCCTTCCGCCCTTGGTCCCGGAAAGGTGTTTTCTTACGGAGTTGATTTCAGAAATATCTGCCCCGCTGGCAAGGAGAAGTCCGGTAACTGTCTGCTTGTCCTCCAGGCTAACTCCTTCAACCGGACAGGGCATCAGAGCGGAGCCACCGCCCGAAATCAGGCACAGGACGAGGTCGTTCTCGTCTACCGAATATTCGTTTTTCAGGGCAAGCATCCGGCTTACACCTTTTAGACCGGCTTCATCAGGCACCGGGTGCCCGGCTGTTACAACCTCTATTTTCTCCGTCCGGTAGCCGCCGCTCTTGCAGTTGACTATACCGGCGGTGATTTCTTCCGGCGGGACTATCTTTTCCAGTGTTTCCGCCATCATTCCCGAGGCTTTTCCTCCGCCGACCACGAACAGCCTCCCTTTTTCCAGCGTAATTGAAAAATCGTGTACGGTCAGAATCCTGCTTTCAGGGACATAGGCGACCGCCGATTTCATAATAACCGGAGGCAGCACACGGCTTATTCCGGCCTCGATGATATCGAGCACTTGCCCGCGCAGTTTACTCGTGGATAGTTCTTCCCGGTTCTTAATTATCATTGCGGTTATGCTAGCTCTCCTTTTCGATGACAACCTCTGTCCCCGCCGTCACCTGTTCGAATACCTTTGCATCCCCGTTTACTTTACCGAACACGGTTACGGCGCTTGCCGGGCGTACCTCGTCTCCCCGGCTCATCGGTGTTGGACCGAAGAAAATGCAGAAAGCACTCCCCGCAGGCCAGTAACCAAGGTCTCCTGCATTCACGATTTCTTTTCCGTCTTCCAGCTCCAGATTCAGTGGAATGGAGAAGTATATTTCACTCCCCCAGAGACCGGCACTACCTTTAATCGGCAGAGCATTCCAGATTGCCTGAGCCGTCCTTGTTTCGTTCAGTTCTGCCGTCGCCTCGACGGGTGAAGCTTTTATTCTTATTATATTCGCCATCTTTATCTCCTTCCTTCCACTCTATGCGAAAAATTCTCCCAGATTATGTTCGGACTGTCAATTCAAACTTGACAAAGCAGACTCGAAAATACATACTTCAATATCATAATCAAGCAAGACCAGACCAGCCTGCTGTTAAACTGTATTGTCCCACAAATATGGTATACGCAGGCAATAATAGAAGAAGCATATACAAAAAAGACAGGAGGATAACCGGATGGCAGATAAATTCAAGGTATATTGTCTGGGAAAACTCGGCGGCAGCTCTTTGGACCTCGAACAAAAAGAACTCGCCGGACTTGACGTCGAGCTTGAACCTTTGCAGGGCAGAGGTATCAGCGAGGACGAGTTGATAGCCAGAGTAAAAGATGCCGATGCGATACTCGGCGGAGGCGGTTTTTCCTGTAAAGTCATGGAATCGATGCCGGCATGCCGTGTAATCGCCACATATTCGGTTGGATTCGATTACGTTGACGTAGATGCCGCAACGGATTGCGGCATTATTGTTGTAAACAACCCCGCATCCGAATGGTGCGTCGAGGAAGTTTCGAACCAGGCGGTCACCCTGCTCCTCGCCAGCGCCAAGAAAATGGCCTTGTTGAATAACCTTATTAAAGACGGACGGTGGGGCGAGTGCAGAAGCATAATGTCACCGATGAGTTCGGTCCACGGACAGGTACTGGGCCTTGTAGGCTGCGGAGAAATAGCCCGTATGGCGACCAGTAAACTTCAGGGATTCAACATGAAAACAATCGGCTACGACCCCTATCTGGATGAAAAAGTTGCTAAAGAGTCGGGAATAACCCTTCTGGACCTGCCCGAAGTACTCAAGCAGTCCGACTTCGTCTCAGTCCATACACCTCTGAATGACGAGACTTACCACCTTATGGGAGAAAAAGAATTCGCCCTGATGAAACCGACCGCATATATAATCAATACAGCCCGCGGCAGAGTTA
>CAZIYN010000157.1:0-5830 GCA_964543495.1 uncultured Dehalococcoidales bacterium
GTAATAATCTGCCGCGCCGACCATGAAATTCCTGAAGAGCTGAGAGATAAAATTTCGCTTTTCTGCGATGTCGGGCGTGAGGCGGTTATCCCCCTGCCCACAATTCCTACTATTTACGAGGTACCGCTTGCCCTTGAAAACGAAGGTCTGGGAAACTTCATTACTGAGAAACTGAAGCTGAAAACGGACCGGTGCGACCTCGCCCAGTGGCAGAAGCTTGTAGATACGCTTAAAGAACCCCATGAACCGGTTAATATCGCGCTCGTCGGCAAATACGTCGAACTGAATGACGCCTACTACTCGGTACGTGAGGCTTTACGCCACGCCGCTGTATTCCATGAACGTGATATCACTCTTAACTGGGTCCCCTCGGAATCGCTCGAAGACAGCGGCGACTTATCTGTATTGCGGGAAGCCCAGGGTATCATCGTGCCCGGCGGTTTCGGTATCCGGGGAATAGAAGGTATGATAAAAGCAGCCACCTATGCCCGTGAAAATAAAATCCCCTATCTGGGGCTTTGCCTGGGCATGCAGGTTATGGTAATTGAATTTGCCCGTTATGTCCTGGACTCGAACGAACCGAACTCGACGGAGTTCAATCCCACCACGCCGTACCCGGTAATCTCTCTTCTCAGTGAGCAGAGAGGAATCGAGGATATGGGCGGCACCATGCGCCTCGGGAATTACCCGTGCAAGCTCCAGAAAGGCAGCCGGGCGGGTATAGCTTATTCGGCTAACGGCATGATTCAGGAGAGACACAGGCATCGCTATGAGTTTAACAATGAATATCGCGATAAATTTGAAAAGGCGGGACTGGTCTACAGCGGTCTGTCTCCGGATGATAATCTCGTGGAAATATGTGAGATATCGGGCCACCCCTGGATGGTAGCCTGTCAGTTCCATCCTGAATTCGGTTCCCGTCCGAACCGTCCCCACCCCCTGTTTCGCGATTTCATCGGCTCCGCCAAAGGCGTACTTAGAGAAGGAGCTCAGACATCTTTCTCCATTCCTATTAACTAGTCGGAGATTCATAAAATGCGTATTTTCCTTGACACTGCAGAAATCGATAAAATCAGAGAAGCCGCCGGAATGGGGGTAATCAGCGGAGTTACCACCAATCCCACCCTGATATACCAGTCGGGGACAACTGACTACGAGGCTACCATCAAGGAAATATGCTCGATTATATCCGGTCCCATTTCCACCGAGGTAGTTGTGGAAGGTGTCGGACCGATGCTGGAACAGGCACGTGAGATGGCTGCCTGGGCGCCCAACGTGGTGATAAAGATACCGGCCACCGCCGAGGGACTGGAAGTAACTTCAGCCCTGGCAAAGGAAAATATCAGGGTAAATATGACACTCGTATTTTCGGCAAATCAGGCACTGCTGGCCGCCCTTGCCGGCGCCTCTTTTGTTAGTCCTTTTATCGGCAGGCTGGATGACATAGGAGAGGACGGCATTCAGCTCGTGCAGGATATAGTCGAAATATATGAAAATTATCCGCATATAAATACGGAGGTAATCGCCGCCAGTATCCGCCACCCGATGCACTGCATTCAGGCAGCCCAGGTGGGAGCGCACATTGCCACCGTACCATATAACGTACTGATGCAGATGATAAAACACCCGCTGACGGATATCGGAATCAGCCGATTCATGTCGGACTGGCAGCAGATATCGAAGTAGTAAACTAACCGGACTACTCATAGACCGGCCTAACTTCGAAATTCCAGAGAGAGAGATATAAAAATGGAAATTAGTCAACTTGAAAGTAGAACAAAAGATGAGCTTGGCGAAATGGCAAAGGAGATGGGACTCTCCAATTATGCCGGCTTGAAGAAACAGGAGCTTATTATGAAGCTCCTCCAGGCGCACACCGAGCAGGAGGGCAACACCTTCTGCAGCGGCACGCTGGAGATTATGAGCGACGGCTACGGTTTCCTCAGGAACTATACCCTCCTGCCGAGCTCAACGGATATTTACGTTTCACAGTCCCAGATTCGCCGTTTCGGTCTCCGCAACGGCGACCTGGTAGCCGGACAGGGCAGACCCGCCCGGGCAGGCGAAAAATACTTCAGCCTCCTTCGCATAGAAGCGGTGAACGATAATAATCCAGAGATGGCGAAGGGTCGACCCCATTTCGGTTCGCTCGTTCCGACTTTCCCTGACCAGCTGATAAACCTGGAAACGGAGCAGGGTGAAGTCGCTACCCGCCTGATAAATATCATCGCCCCCATCGGACGCGGACAGCGCGGTCTTATCGTCTCGCCCCCCAAAGCCGGCAAAACAATACTTCTCAAGCAAATAGCCAACTCGGCAATGTCCAATTATAACGATATTCACCTGATGGTCTGTCTAATCGGTGAAAGGCCGGAAGAGGTTACCGATATGAAACGGTCGGTCAAGGGCGAAGTTATCGCCGCCACCTTCGATGAGCCGGTGGAAGACCACACCCGCGTCGCCGAGCTTGCCCTCGAGAAGGCAAAACGCCTGGTCGAAAGCGGCAAGGACGTGCTGGTACTGCTCGACGGCATCACCCGTCTCACCAGGTCGTATAACCTGGCTATGCCTTCCAGCGGAAGAACGCTTTCCGGCGGTATCGATCCGGCGGCACTCTACCCGGCGAAGCACTTTTTCGGCGCCGCCCGCAACACCGAACACGGCGGAAGCCTGACAATCATAGCCACCTGTCTTGTCGATACCGGCAGCCGTATGGACGACCTCATTTACGAAGAATTTAAAGGCACCGGTAATATGGAACTCCACCTGGACCGCAGACTGGCAGACCGCCGTACTTTCCCGGCAATCGATATCGAGCACAGCGGCACCAGGCGTGAGGAACTGCTCCTCAGCGAAGAAACCCTCAGGAAAGCCTGGCTGCTGCGCAGAATGGTCTCCGTTGTAGCGGCTAACACGGTAAACTTCGCCGAAGCTATGGAGCGGGTCCTCTCCAGTATGAGAAAGACCAAGACGAACGCCGATTTCCTCGCCACCCTCAACCAGGAAAACACTTAAGCAGTTTCCCCCTTTTCTAAAGGGGGAATAAGGGGGATTTTAAAATAAAGAATCCCCTTACAATAATCGTTCCTCTTACTTCGGTTTATAAATGACCGGGCTCTTTTTAGAATTCCCTCATGAGAATGTTCTAACCCCATTTAATTAAATGACTCCAAAGGCATGTCAGCCTTTTTTGAAGCACCCCCTTGCCTTTTTAAGGAGAGGGGGTGCTTCGTAACCGGGGGAGAGGATAATGGTATAAATACTTATTTTGGGAGTGTTAGTCACCCACTCCCGGATTCTCCCGCCTGCCATCCACCTCTGGCGGACTCCAGAATGACACCCTGTGTAATTTTGCATTACTTACAATCGGGGTATTTTTAAGAGGGGCTCATGCCCCTCTTCCATTTACAACTTCCCCCTTCCCCTTCTGAAGGGGAAGGGGGACACAAGCCTGCTCGCCGTACACCTGTCCGCCACACGAGGCTTCGGTAGGCAGGAGACTTTGGCAGGCGAGGGGATGGGGTAAAAATAAATAGTAAATCATCTATCCTTGTATCATTCCTGAATTTAGGCATAAAATAACCTTGAGACACTATGGAAGAAACAACCACCCTGATTAAAGAACAGCTGAAACAGCTCCCCGCCAGCCCCGGCGTATACCTCTTCAAGGACGCCGGAGGCGAAATCCTCTATGTAGGCAAGGCCTCAGTCCTGCGCAACCGGGTGAGGTCCTATTTCCGCTCCAGCGAAAAACTATCGCCAAAAATCCAGAGCATGGTAAAACAGGCGAATAACCTCGAGTTCTTCGTTACCGGAACGGAACAGGAAGCGATAATGCTCGAGTTTAACCTGGTCCAGCGACACCAGCCGCACTACAACACCCGCCTTAAAGACGGTAAATCATTCCCCTACCTTAAAATATCGCTCAACGAGGAATGGCCCAGAGTCTATCTCACCCGCAATTTCGAGGACGATGGGGGCCGTTACTTCGGGCCCTTTGCCAGTGCCAGGTCTTTGAAGCAGACCCTCAAAGTGCTGAAAGACATTTTCTCCTTTCGTTCCTGCTCCAGGACTATCACCGGTACGGATAGTCGGGCCTGTCTGAACTATTATATTCACCTCTGCTCGGGGCCCTGTATCGGAGCAATAAGCAAAGAAGAATATGCCGATATTATCGGGCAGATTGTCCTCTTTCTGGAGGGTAAACAGGAAAAAGTCGTCCGTGTTCTTGAAAACGGTATGCGGGAAGCCTCGGAAAATCTCGACTTCGAAAAGGCTGCCCTTCTCCGCGACCAGATACAGTCGATTGAAAGGGTGATAGAAAGCCAGAAAATCAGCGCCAAAGTGAAAGGTGAACAGGACGTAATCGCTTTCGTCACGGAAAAAGACAGGGCATACGTACAGGTCTTTTTCATCCGCAACGGTAAATTAATCGGGAGGGAAAGTTTTATACTTCAGGGGACCCGCTCCGAGGAGCCTGTGCAGATTATGACCGCTTTCGTCAAGCAGTATTACGGCTCCGCTTCCTATGTACCTCCGCTTGTCCTCCTCCAGCACACTGTCGAGGACAAGCAGGTAATTGAAAAATGGCTCCACGAAAAGAGGGGCAGCAAGGTCGTTATCCAGGTACCCCGGAAAGGTAACAAAAAACAGCTTGTGGATATCGTCGCTGAAAACGCCGACCAGGGACTGCAGCAGCTGAAAATCAGGCAGCAGGACAAAGGGGCGCGGAATATGGCTGAAACCCTTGAAGAGATAAAACGTGAACTCGACCTGCCCGCCGTACCCGAACGGATGGAGTGCTATGACATCTCTAATATCCAGGGCTCCGCCGCCGTGGGCAGCATGGTGGTGTTCCAAAAAGGGGCTCCGAAAACCAATCACTACAGGCGGTTCCAGATAAGGACGGTCCGGGGAGCCGACGACTACGCCATGCTACAGGAAGTACTGAAAAGGCGTTTCAAGCGTTTCTCAGTAGAGAACGAAGATGCCATTGCTACCGGCAACTGGGCGGTAAAGCCGGACCTCGTCTTAATCGACGGCGGTAAAGGTCAGCTTAACTCGGCACTGGCGGCTATGAAAGAAGTCGGCGCCGGTTCCATACCCGTAGCCTCCATCGCAAAGGAAAACGAGGATATCTTCATCCCCGGTAGAAGGACTCCCGTCAGCCTGCCGCACACCTCTCCCGGTCTCCAGATACTTCAGCAGCTCAGGGACGAAGCCCACCGCTTCGCCATCAGCTACCACCAGCGACTCCGCCGCCGGCAGGCATTCAAATCACCGCTGGACGGTATTCCCGGTATCGGCCCCAAACGTAAACGGGCGCTCCTCAGGGAATTCGGCTCCGTAAAAGAAATCCGCAAAGCAACCGCCGAAGAACTCACCACCGCCGAAGGCATAACCCCGGAACTAGCTGCCAGAATAAAGGAATATCTGTAAAAATAATTAAGACAGAGGGGTTCTACTGGGTTTTACCCTTCTTAATATTAGCTATTGACCATTCTGTGTATTTTACATTACTATGTTTAAACTAATAATTTTTTATATCTATTATAGATACAACTGTTCTTTTTCTTTGTTCTTCCTCCACACCGTGTCTATAGAAAGGAGGTTTCTTTGAACATCATAGATCGCGTCGAAATACAAGGTCTTTGGCACGAAATAGACTTACCAATATATCTTGATCCCTCAACAAATTTTCTCATTGGAGCAAACGGCTCTGGAAAAACTACTGTTATTAACCTGATAGCCGCAGCTCTAAATGGAGATTTTCCCACTTTAGACCGATTACCGTTCGATGGAATAAAAATATATCTTAATGACCTAGAAT
>CAZIYN010000158.1:0-5792 GCA_964543495.1 uncultured Dehalococcoidales bacterium
GAACTCCTCAAGGCTCTTTTCCCCTTCCGCCGTCAGAAAAGAGGATGTGGGCAGCCAGGTTGCATTCACTTTAACCGGCAAAAGTCCGGCAGAGTGCGTTATGGCGGCGTTAGTTGCCGGATGCGAGGAGGCGCTTTCATCGTAATCGCCGATTATCCCGATATTCACTATCTGTCCCATATTCTCTGCTTTAACAGGATTTATTTTACCAGATTTAGCACTTCCGTAAGAGAAGAAATCACCGGGCCGTCCCATTCCTGCCTGTCTGCAATATAATAATTGGGTTCACCCTCGTAGTCTAAGTGAATCATTACCGGATTCAGTCCCACGGCTTCGGCGCCGGTCAGCTCGTTGCTGTCCCCGTCTCCCACGTAGAGGCAGTTCTCGGGCATGACTGCCAGTTTCTCGGTCGCGATATTATAGATAGCCGGGTCGGGTTTCCTGACTCCCGCCGAACATGAAAAGACGGTAACATCGAAAAGCGGCGGGAAAGGCGTCTCCGGCCAGACCTCCACCGTTATCGGTGAGCAATTGCTTACAAGCCCTGTTTTCATTCCGTTCGACCTTAATCGGGAGAGTACTTCCAGGGCATCTCTCCGCGGTTTCATCGCCCTGGTCAGATATTCACGTCTTATTGTTGTAGCCAGCTTTACCTTTTCATCGTCAGCTGTTATTCCGAGCTTTTCACAGATGAATCTTATACTCGCAGGACTTGTCTGAAAAATACCTATATTACGTTCGTGGGAGGTCTCGTACCATACCCGCTTGAAATCACCGGAAGTCGCTCCCAGTGCTGCAGCCAGACTTCCCAGCACGTCCTCATATTCGCTTAGTGAAAAGATGTCCACCAGCGTTCCGAACAAATCGAATATCACGGCTTTGTATTTCATATAATCAACTAATCGAGGTACGCAAGTAACTCCTGTAAAGAAGTAACTACCGGACCGTCCCAGTCTTCGACCCAGGGACCGTCATAAATTATACCCGGATAACGCACCTGAATTGCCCTCATTCCCAGTTTCGACGCGTTGGTTAACTCATCACGCATACCGTCAGCGACATAGAGGCATTGTTCCGGCTCTACCTCTAATTGCTCTACGGACATTCGGAAGATTTCCGGGTTTGCTTTATTCATACCGACATCACATGAAAAAATCGGTATGTCTATAAGCGAAGCAAAGGGTGTTCTGTCCCAGACCCGGGGAATATCCGTGCCGCAGTCGCTGATAAGCCCCGTTTTATACCCGCTATCTTTCAGGTGAACAAGCACTTCCACGGCGCTTTCTAAAGGCATTTTTATCATTTTTTCAGTCATCTCCAGCTGGAGAGCCGCGCCGTAGTCCAGGACCGTATCATCCGATTTTACTCCAAGCAGCTTACAGACATGCCTGATAAAATCCTGGTAATTCCTGAACTCTCCTGTGCCGATACGTGTAGACTCCTCAAACCATGTATCCACGAATTCCTGCTCGTGAGTAGAGAGCTTAGCGGCGATTTTTCTTGCCACCTCAGCATAATCTGAAAAGGAGAAATTATGTACCAGCGTTCCGCCCAGATCGAATATAACCGCTTCGTATTTCACACTACACCAGTTTCGATTTAATATCTTCTACGATTTTATCAAAAACCTGCTCCCGTTCCGTAGACATATCGTAAATCGTAAAGCCGTATTTCACTAAATGCTCGGTCATAGATCGACTGAATGAAATAACGTCTTCAGACACTTCTCTTAGTTCATCATCATCAAAATCATATGTCCAATCGTCTTCCGTGTCGTATTTCCTTAAATCGTTGAAAACTTCATCAGCCGTTTTTTTATTTTGCACCAACCCTATAAGAATAAATTTGTCTTTCAATTCTTCTATCCCATACGTTTTCAGAATAGGTAATATCTTCTCAAAATTAAAATACCCTCCTTCCAGCACAAACCTGTTTCCTTTTACAGCGTGCGCCGGCAGGTGTAGCTCATATGCAATGCCGTGACTGGAAGAAAATGTACCAAGAAAATGACCGAGGAACGGCGCTATATTGTCTGTTGCCTTCCTTCTATTCCAGCCAAGCTTAATATTCAATTGCGGATATGCCCCGTGAAACACGGCGGCAAGTTTATCGACATTGATGACAAAGTAATTTAATTCTTCGTTTATTTTTCTCGCTAATGTTGTTTTACCGGCTCTTCCCGTGCCTGCAATGATTATGTTTTTCATGCTGTATTCTACCTCGTATCATATAAATTATCTGCGCATAACCATCTATAAAACAACCCTGTGCTTGTATAAACCTGCAACAAGTCTGACTCTGAGCAAGCTGCACTCACCCTTTCCACGGTAAGTTTCTTTGCAGATTCTGAAAATCTTCAATTCACCGGTTTTACCTCGACCATACACCGTGACCCTTCTTTTTCAGCTCGTCGGTCAGCTCTATTTCTTTTTTCGCCGCCTCTTCATAGGTCATTGGATTGTATTTTTCGTACAGTTCGGGCACCAGACGCATTCCGTATTTATAAGCTATCCTGCTCGATTTGTAATGCACTTTATGGTGTGCAAATCTCACTTCGGGAGAGTGTCCCGTCATCCCGACGTAATAACACGGCAGCGAACGCAGAAAACCCCGGTTCTCCCGCTGGAACTTCTTATCGTACATTACCCCCGGTGACAATTCTACCACGTAAACGTTATGGTGCTTTTTGGGCATTTCTGTCCTTCCATATATCCCCCTACCCAACACACCCCTATTCATTCCGGCGAAGCTTGCCCCGTACTTGATACGGGGGCCGGAATCCAGTCTTTACATTATTTTTTCGTATAAATCATCCCACTCTGGATTCTCTTTTTCAATCACTTCCAATTTCCATCTTCTTTTCCACTCTTTAATTTGCCTCTCACGTGTCAATGCTGCTTCACGGTCGGCACATTCCTCCAAATATACAAGCCTGTGAATACCGTATTTCTTTGTAAACCCCCTTACCAAATCATTCTTATGCTCATATATTCGTCTGACAATATCGCTGGTAGAACCCACATAAAGAGTACCATTACGTTTACTTGCAAGGAGATATACATAGTAACCGCTCACACTATCTCGTATCCAATTTTAACGTGATACTCGCTATCCATCTTCGTATACCGGCGAAAGCCGGTATCCAGAGAACTATGTCCGCAATTTATACTCTCTGGACTCCGTTTTTCAACGGAATGTGCGTTATATTATCTTTATAAAACCTCAAGAGGAGCTTCGTCCTTCTTAAACTCCTCTATTACCCTGCGACCATTAGTGGCAACCCGGTTTTCTTTCCGCTAAGACCCAGTAGTCTTTGGTTCCTTCGAATTCCCGTCGCCCGGTCGGTATAAAACCCATTCTTCGGTACAGGGAGCGGGAGGGGTTGAAATTCCAGTATATGAGCCTTACCGGGAGCTGCTCTCTATCTGCTGTCTCCAGTGCTTTCTCGAGCGCAAAAGTCCCGATACCTTGGTGCTGGTATTTCGGCAGAATGAAGAAACTCTCGAAGTAATAGCAGTCTTCCCCTTTTGTCAGACAATAAGAACCTATCGGCTCGTTGTTATATAAGATAATATCGGGTTGACGGCCCTTTGTTTCATTGGCAAGTATCTCCCGTTGTTGGTCTTCGTCCCAGCCTCCGAAAACCCTTTCGATGAGATAGTCGAATGATTCTTTGCGTGCCCGAACAAGAAAATCATAGTAATCACTGCCGGGTTCATAGCCGTCAGAGGTATGGATGATATTTATCGAAGATTTTTCTATTTCTTTTCTTCTTTCCAAATCACCCCGCCCTCTGGAAGAACGAAGAGGTCTTCGCCTGCAAGCTTGGCTTGCAGGGTATCCGGTAGCGTGGCAATCGGGACCCGTATCTGGTTCATGGAATCGCGTTCGCGGATGGTAACCTGGTTATCTTCGAGCGACTGAAAATCCACCGTGATGCAGTAAGGGGTGCCGATTTCGTCCTGTCTCCTGTAGCGCCTGCCGACGCTCTGGGCATCGTCATAGGTGACCGTCTGGCGCTTGCGCAGTCCGCCGTAGACTTCCTTCGCCTTCTCCACCAGCGGTTCCCGCCGGCTCAGTGGCAGTACCGCCGCCTTGTACGGGGCGATATCCGGATGGAAACGCAGCACTACCCTGATATCGGTCTTAGCCTGCCCTGAGCCTGCCGAAGGGCCTGCCCTGAGGTTATTAGTCGAAGGGTCTGGTTCTTCATCATAGGCATCGCACAGAAACGCCAGTACTATCCGGTCGACTCCCACCGCCGGCTCGACTACGTAAGGCACTATATGTTCCTTGGTTTCTTCGTCGAAAAAGCTTAAATCTTTTCCGCTCCCCGCGGCATGCTGGCTCAGGTCGAAATCGGTGCGGTTGGCGATACCTTCAAGCTCCGCCCATCCCATCGGATAATTATAGTTTATGTCAACTGTTCTTTTCGAGTAATGTGATAATTCCTCTTTATCGTGCTCGCGCAGGCGAAGGTTCTCTTTCTTCATACCAAGGTTCATATACCAGTCCTGGCGCTTCTCCAGCCAGTATTCGAACCATTCCTCGTCCGTCCCCGGCTTGACGAAGTATTCCATCTCCATCTGCTCGAATTCCCTGGTCCGGAAGATGAAGGGTCCGGTGGTGATTTCGTTACGGAATGATTTGCCCACCTGAGCTATACCGAAAGGCAGCCTTTTCCTGGTGGTGTTTAACACGTTCTCGAAGTTGACGAACATGCCCTGCGCCGTCTCCGGTCTCAGGTACACTATCGCCGTATCGTCCTCTACCGGCCCCATGAATGTCTTGAACATCATATTGAACTGGCGCGGCTCGGTGAGTTCTCCGCCGCAGGACGGGCATTTCTGCTCTTCCAGTTCATCGGCACGCCACCTCATTTTGCAGTCCTTGCAGTCCACCATCGGGTCGGAAAAGCCGCTGAGATGCCCGCTGGCTTCCCAGACGGAAGGATGCATCAGGATACTCGTTTCGATACCGACGATATCGTCGCGCTCCTGCACCATCGTTTTCCACCAGGCTTCCTTTATATTACGTTTCAGCTCCACCCCAAGAGGTCCGTAGTCCCAGCAGCTTGAAAGACCGCCGTAAATTTCACTGCTCGGAAATATAAAACCCCGTCTCCGGGAGAGAGAAACGATTTTCTCCATATCGACTTTAGAAGGTGTTTTTTCTGTCAATGAATTACTCCTTATTGGCTTTCCAGACCCGCAGTAGAGAGCGGAGGAAATATATGCTCGGAATAAGTGCCCCGCCGCACATAACAACCAGGATTAAAATCCGGAGAGGTATCCAGTGGACCTGATAGGAATTGTAGCTGAAAATATCGAGCATTGTAAAGCATAGAATAATTTGGGGCAGGGCAACTAAATTACCTATAAACAGTAGAATAGTCTCCAGCTTAATCGCCGCTTTTTGAAAATTCTCTTCCCTGCCAACCAGCCTGATAATTCCCAGGGTAATCCCTGCAGCAATCAGTGTAAGTACAACCTGAGGTATCAGCGCCCAGAGGGTAATGGCGACGCGGCTGGTGAAACTGTCCGCAGAGCCGTCGGCAAGAAAACGGTAGCCCACCTCTTCCGGAAGCAGGTGGTAGAACCAGGCGGTAATAGCGATTGAAAGGAACAGGAAAATCAGTGGCAGCAGGATATAGGCCCGGCGGAACCTTAAGGCCGGTTCCGCCCTGTTCTCCGCAGTTGAAGTCTCGCTGCTAATTACTCCCCTCCGTGTATAAAATTACCAGCTTTATCTTGAGATGTCAAAGGTAAAATGATAATATGGCGCTGGGAGGA
>CAZIYN010000159.1:0-5713 GCA_964543495.1 uncultured Dehalococcoidales bacterium
CAGCTTCAATCTCAGGCTGCTTTGTGTTACAATCGTTCTGGATTCCGGACGGATTTTAATTGGAACGGAGGGAAAGAAAACATTGCAGGACAAGCCATGGTTCAGGCACTGGCCCGAGGGTGTCCCGAGAACGCTCGAATACCCTGAAATACCCCTCTTCAGCCTGCTTTCGCAGGCGGCTGAGAAATGGCCCGATAATACCGCCTTCAGCCTGGGCGAAAGTAAACTCAGTTACGGGGAGCTTGATGATATTACAAACCGGCTTGCTGTCGGACTTGCCGACCTCGGAGTGAAGGTCGGTGATAAAGTACTTCTGTTTTTAAGCAACAGTATCGAATTCGTAATCGGCTACTACGGCATACTGAAAGCCGGGGCAACTGTCACCACCGTCAACCCGCTGTCGAGACAGGTGGAACTAAAGCACCAGATAAACGATACCGGCGCCACGGCGATAATTACCAGCGCCGAGTTTTACCCGGTGGTAGAGGAAGTAAGGGCCGGGACGACTCTGAAAACGGCGGTCCTTACTGATACGGAAAAAGACGAAGGAATCAAACCCCTTCTCCAGATTATTAAAGACTATCCCCCGACTCCTCCGGAATTCAAGATAGACCCGAGGGAAGAGGTGGCGGCAATCGTCTACACCGGTGGCACCACCGGTCTGCCGAAGGGGGTGCTGCTTACTCATTACAACCTGGTGGCAAACGCGATACAGAATGCCGCCTGGTTTAACTGGACCGAGAAAGATATAGTTATCGGACTGCTTCCCTTCTACCACAGCTGGGGAGGCTGCACCTGTGTTAATTCTCCGATTCTGTGCGGCGCCCGGGTGATAATCATACCCCGTTTCGATGCTGCAGGACTTCTGAGTACCATCCAGAATGAAAAGGCAACCGTTCTTTACGGAGCGGCCTCGATGTTCACCGCTCTTATTAACAGTCCCGAGTTGGAGAAATATGATGTCTCGTCCTTGCGTTATGTCAAGAATGGAGCGATGCCGATTCCTCCCGAAATCAGGGACAAATGGGAGCGGGTGACCGGAGTCAAAATGGCACTCGGTTACGGCCTTAGCGAAGCGTCTCCGGAGGTACATAACTCTCCGATTCAAAGGATTGTATCCGGTACGATAGGAATTCCTACGGTGGACACCGAAGCCATGATTGTTGATGAAGAGACCGGAGAAAAAAAATTGCCCTCGGGGCAGTCGGGTGAGCTGATTGTCAGGGGTCCCCAGGTGATGAAGGGATACCTGAACCGTCCCGAAGATACGGCGGAAGCCCTCCGTAACGGGTGGCTGTACACGGGGGACCTGGCGATGATGGATGAAGAAGGATATTTCCACATTCTAGACAGGAAAAAGGAAACGATTAACTACAAGGGGTATACAATCGCTCCCGCAGAGGTCGAAGCTGTCCTATACGAACACCCTGCCGTGCTCGAATGTGCCGTAATCGGCAAACCGGACGAATTCGCCGGTGAAATACCCAAGGCGTGCGTAGTCCTGAAAGACGGACAGACAGCGGCACCTGAGGAGCTTATAAAATTCTGCGCGGAGAGGATTGCTCCTTATAAACGTATCCGGGAAGTGGAGTTTATAGATGAGGTACCCAAGACGGCGGTGGGTAAGATGCTGAGGAGGGTACTCCGTGACCGGGAAAAGTAGTAGTATTTTACGCGAATCTTTGACATGGAGGAAGGCGGATTTTGCCGGATGAGATTAAGACCGTAGTCCAGTGCGATTTCGACGGTACGATAACCATCGAAGACGTGAGTTATAAAATGCTGGAGGCGTACGCTGATAGTTCGTGGCTGCAGTTACGAAAAAGATACCATGACGGTGAAATATCCGTAGGGCGTTTTAACACGGAAGCCTTCGCTCTGGTCAAAGCAGGAAAGGATGCCCTGCTGGAGGTCGCCCACGATACGATGGCGATG
Organism: uncultured Dehalococcoidales bacterium; assembly: GCA_964543495.1. Lineage (GTDB taxonomy): Bacteria > Chloroflexota > Dehalococcoidia > Dehalococcoidales > UBA2162 > CAYVOV01. Next base: position 1,936 of record CAZIYN010000159.1, read on the forward strand.
AGACCGGGGCTACCGGAACTGGTAGAATGCTGCCGGAGAAAGGGCTTCCGCTTCGTGGTGATAAGCAACGGGCTCGATTTTTATATAGAGGATATCCTTAAAATTAACGGATTGGGAGATACCGAGGTTTATGCCGCGGAGACCCGGTTTTCTCCCGGAAAGCTGGTTGCCCGGTATGTGACTCCTTCAGGAGCGGAGATTGAGAACGGGCTGAAGGAGGTATATGTTGACCGATTCCTGAGTGAAGGCTATAGAGTGATATACATAGGGAATGGTGTTTCCGATATCGCTTCCGCGGTGAAATGCCACCATATTTTCGCTACCGACGAACTGTTCAACTACTGTAAAAACCATCCGGAGCTCAGCTATACGGAATTGACAGACTTCTTTGAAGCAGCCGGGATTCTCGAGGAGTCGTTCTGATGAAAGTAGCCCTTCATATCTGCTGCGGAGTCTGCGCTGCCGGAGTGGCTGAAAGGTTGCTATCCGAAGGGCACGAAGTCCGCGGCTATTTTTTCAATCCCAATATCCACCCGCAGGAAGAGTACAAAAAGAGACTCGAGGCTGCATTAAAAGTTGCCGGAGAAATGAAGCTCGTTCTCGAGGAAGGACCCTACGTGCCTGAGGACTGGCTTGAAAAGGCTGAACCGCTTGCCGGTGAGCCTGAAGGCGGCAGGCGGTGCGAGGTCTGCTATAGATACAGGCTCGCAAGGACGTACCAGTATATGAAAGATGCGGGGTTGGATGCTTTTACCACCACATTGACTGTCAGTCCCCAAAAGCCGGCCGAGGTGATTAACAGGATAGGTGAAGAAATCGGCGGCGACCGCTTTCTCGCCAGAGATTTCAAGAAGAAGGCCGGTTTCCAACGTGCCAACGAGCTTGCCGGAGAATGGCATTTACACCGACAGGACTACTGCGGGTGTATTTACAGTAAAAAGTAGCGTCGCATATAAAGTCGTGTTAGAATAGGTAAATTTGATAAGCCGGTGGAAGACCGGGACTGGTATAAACTGTGGCTATCGAGATTGATTTTATAAAATCCTTGTCGTATTTCGCCGATCTGAACCCCGAAGAACTCGAGGAAGTCCAGCAGCACGTATCCGAAAAGAAATTCGAGCGCGGCGAGATGATTATCTACGAGGAAGAAGCGGCTTCATCGTTGTATTTCGTTTACTCAGGGGCGGTAAAGGTCTTCAAGACTTCTACGGAAGGGAAAGAGCAGATTCTGACAATCGTTCATCCCGGTGAGTCTTTTAACGAAGTCCCTGTTTTCGACGACGGCGTGAACCCGGCGAGCGCCCAGGCGATGAGCTTTGCAGTGCTTTATGAGCTCAGGAAAGAAGATATGATGGAGCTGATGGAAGATAACTGTGTAATCGCCCGGAACACGATGAGAATGCTTGCTACGAGAATAAGACAGCTTGTACTGCTCGTAGAAGACCTGTCCTTCCGACATGTTATCAGTCGCGTGGCCAGAATATTGCTGTATCAGACCGGAGACGACGCTGAAAAGGGAGACGGTCCCAGGCTGACCCAGCAGGATATGGCGGCGATGGCGGGTACTGCCCGGGAGGTTGTCGGAAGGTCGCTGAAAACACTCGAGGATCAGGGAATCATCAGGCTCGAGCGCAACCGGATAGTAATAACGGATAAGGACGCTCTCAATGAAAGGGTGGAAGCGACTTATTGAGACATTTATCACATACAGCTTATTGAATTTATTTTTAGACTTAATTAGAATATAGGAGATGGAACCGAAGGTGGTACCGGTAATAACTATAGAGAAATGTAACGGATGCGGTCTGTGTACGGAGGTATGTTCCTGCGGCTCTCTATCAATAGTCGATAGTGTGGCGGTATATACGAGTGGCAACCGGTGTCCCGGATGTAACAGGTGGTGCTGCCAGTGTGAAATGGTCTGCCCCGTCGGGGCGATAACCTGTCCCTTTGAAGTAGTCATCGAGAGCGACTAGATAATAGTCGCTCTTCTTTTTTACCCTTCTATCTAGTTCCCTTTTATTATCATTTCCCGAGTTTCAAATATTCTTCACATTTCTTTTATATTATTAGACTAAAATTACTAATTATTGAGACCTGTTGCGCGTAAGGTTGAGACAAATATCACATACACGGAGCACCTCCGCCGAATAAAATAGGGTTATCCTGATATGCAGGCTTGAGGCAGAGGGGGTGATAGAAATGGTGAGATGGAGATTAAAAAGTTGTCCGAAATGCGGTGGAGACCTCTTGATAGAAAGAGACCTGGACTTCTGGTACGAGCAGTGTCTTCAGTGTTCTCACAGGACCGAACTTAAACCGGTACATGAATATAAGGACCCCGTTACTATCGGTACCGATACGAGGGAAGACGAACTTGCCCTGTGTGAAGACACCACATAATCGCATTTTGTGATATAAGTCGCAGAATGAAATAGAAAAACGGACTAGAATTATAACAGAGGATGTGGTGGTGGCTGGGTAAAAGAGCGCAGAATTAACTTCTGCGCTCTTTTTTTATACATATAGGGATTATTTAACAGAGCGAATGTATATACCATCTGAAGGAAAGGATTCTTTGCAGGGGGAAAATACCCTTGACATCAGCCTGTGCGACAAGTACTATCAACGCGGAACAAATATCCGCTTTTTTATTTTACGATATATATGAAAGGAGAAATGCCATGCCTGAAACAAAGTATGGAAAATATATCCTGGCGGAGCCGCTGGGAAAGCCGCGCCACCCGGAAATCGAGGTGCCGGTGATACGAATCGGTCAGGACACCGTGGTGGAAGCCTGGAACGGAGTGCCTTTCTCCATAACAATGGAGGCGATACACCAGCCGTTCCTGATGGCGGACAAAGGACATACTCACGACCAAGATGAAATTCTCTGCTTCATAGGGGCGAACCCGATGGACTATACGGACTTCGGTGCGGAAGTGGAGCTCTGCCTCGGAGAGGAAGGGGAGAAGCATATAATAACGCAGACTACCTTCGTATATGTACCCAAGGGACTCGTCCACTGCCCGCTAAACTTCAAGAGGGTGGACAAGCCGATTGTCTTTTCGGATATTCTGCTGGCGCCGTTGTACTATAATAATCCTGTATAACAGGAGCAATCTTCTGGTATGAGATGGTATTTCCTCTTATTATTAATAGAGATTGCCACGTCGTCCCGATTACATCGGGTCTCCTCGCAATGACAGTCGATATAGTGAACGATGAAAACGAGTGATTTCGATTATTCTCTACCTCCGGAGCTTATCGCCCAGGTGCCGGTTGAATCCAGGGCGAAATCTCGACTTCTAGTACTGGACCGCAGCACCGGGACTATAACTCACCGCAGGTTCTACGAAATTCCCGAATTCCTTCGTGAAGGTGACGTTCTTGTACTGAATAACAGCCTTGTTATCCCTGCCCGACTCCGGGGGAAGAGGGTTCAGACCGGCGGTAAAATAGAGGTACTGCTTCTGAAAAGGGAAAGTCCCGGAGAATGGGAAGCTCTGGTAAAACCGGCAAGACGGGTAAAAGAGGGGACGATAATAGAGATTACTGCCGGCTCCGGTGAAACTGTCACCGCTGAGACAATCGCCGCCGGTGAAGACGGGGCAAGGATATTGCGTTTCTCCGACGAAGACAGTCTTTTCAAAATGGGAGAAATAGCCCTGCCTCCATATATCCATACTCCGCTTGATGACCCGGAACGCTACCAGACGGTGTATGCCAGGACTGCCGGGAGCGTAGCGGCGCCGACAGCCGGTCTTCACTTCACACC
>CAZIYN010000160.1:0-5651 GCA_964543495.1 uncultured Dehalococcoidales bacterium
CGCCGAAGGTGAAAGATATGACTCGCCTTTATACACTGCATGGATAGCTTGTGCCAGCTCGGAAAACGCCGCCATTTTGGTAATGAACCCTCTCGCTCCGGCTTCTATTATAGGAATAACGTACTCACTGTCGTCATACTGTGTAAGAGCCAGTATCTTGGTATCAGGAAATTCACGGTGGATCCTCCTAGTGGCTTCCAGACCATTCATTATGGGCATCGCCATATCCATCAGGACAATATCCGGCATAAGCTCTTTAACTCTGTCCAGAGCTTCCCTTCCGTTTTCTGCTTCACCGACGACCTCGATATCGGACACCAGTTCCAGCAGTGAACGAATGCCGTCTCTTACCAGGGTATGGTCATCAACTATCAGTACTGTTATCTTCGCCATGGATTTCTTCTCTTGTAAACGGTACTTCAGCGATTACCCTGGTCCCCTTGCCCGGCTCCGATTCTACATAGCCGGCGCCACCGAGCTGCCGTAATCTCTCTCTTATGGTGAAGAGACCGGCGCCTCTTCCGCTAGGCTCGACACCCGTCAGCTTGTTGACATCGAAACCCTTACCGTCATCCTCGACTACCAGACGGCATTCGCCTGAAGTGCACTCGAGTTTTATGTTGACATTATTCGCTTCCGAGTGTTCAAGGATATTACCTATCATTCCCTGGGCAACCCTGAAGAGTGTGACCTCAACCTCCATCGGCAGCCTGTCATCCGTTCCCTTGAACTCCATATCCACATTGATTCCGCCTGCCTCGAGAGTGTCCTTGGCATACCGATGAATTGCCGCCGCCATTCCCAGTTCATCCAGCAGGGTGGGACGTAATTCTTTCATAAGCTTTACTATTTCGGTGCCGGCATAAACGGCGTATGAGTGCGCTTTTTTCAGCCTTTCGATAAATTCCTCATCGCCAAGCTCTTTCATTTTGGCCATCTGTATCGCCGCCTGTAAACTGAGCGTCAGGCTGGTGATTGCTTGGCTGGTTTCGTCATGCAGTTCGCCGGCTATTCTTTTTCTTTCATCTTCCTGGGCTGTTAAAGCGTGTTTCAGCAGTGCCCGGTATCTTTCTCCTATCCTGGCCAGCCTTTCGTAAAGGCTGGCTTGCTCTACTGCCGTGCCCAGGTAATGACCTATAGAACCCAGGAGAGAAAGGTCGTTAATCTCGAACTGACCGGGTTCATGACTGGAGATGTTCATCACTCCGACTACTTTATCCTTTGATTTGAGCGGAATACTGACAAAACCCTTAATATTCTCGGTATCAACTATATCAGAGTATACGGCACGCGGGTCTTTTGATATGTCCTCTAGGAGCATCGGAACACCGGTCTTCGCAACTTCACCAGCAATCCCGTCTCCTATGGGAATTCGTATTTTTTCAACTTCTTCAGTGTGAAAACCCAGATGTGTCCTGTAGGAAAGTACGTTGGGCTCTTTATCCATAAGTAATATACCGCCCACAGTACCGTTAATTATCTTCATCACGTTTTTAAGAGCTATGCTTAAAATCGTATCGAGGTCGTGAAGACCGCTGACTGCGCTGGATATCTGGTTCAATGCCATGAGCTGGTCCTGCCTGTGCAGTATCTGTGCTTCGAACTCACTTTCGTCGGTGATGTCTCTTCTGAACTCTATAATCGCCCTGTAGTTTTTATTACCTTCGTCATATGGATAGGCTATCATCTTCAGATAAGTCTCTGTACCGAGTTTTTCAACCGGATGGATGACTGTCTTCATCTTTCCTGTTTTCAGGACCTGTTTGAGAGGACAGTCAAATTTATTCTCGCTGCAGGGTCCATTCCTGCTATAAAATACTTCGTGGCAAGGTCTGCCTATCGGTGAACCATCTTTGTCCTGGAACCTGTTCAGAACCGCTGCATTTACCCATCTAACGCAGTATTCGCTGTCGATAACAGCGAACTCGTCCTGAATCGAGTCGGCCAGCGCCTGAAGCCCAATTTTAAGAGCTCCGTTTTCACTATCGGGTTGTCCCGCTTGCTTTTTCCTGCTCATCTTCCTCTCCCGATTTTTTATGCAACAGTAAAAATACACCAGCAACCTACCATTGTCAAATATCAAGCGTAAATTCCGTTTCAATCATAAAAAGAGCCGGGATGCCTGTTTTAGAGACATCCCGGTACAGCATATCCGGTATAAAACGGCGGTATTACTCTTTGAACGGCATGACCACGCCCTTGATATATCCGGGCGTACGACCCAGATTGTCCTCGAAGGCGGTACCGATTTCTTCCAGCTTATACGTATGGGTAATCAGTTTGTCCATGGGGAATACCCCTTTTTCAATTGCCCACAGTGCGCGTGGCAGTTCGCTTTTCGGGTCGGCGGAGTATCCTATTCCCTGAGGGCTGTAGATAACCGGTGATTTTATCCAGGACATAAGCTCGTAGGTATCAGGAGCCTGGTGCCATCCCACGGCAATAATTTTACCGCGGTTCGTCTTTATAACATCGCCGACCATCTTCATACTCGGAGGATGCCCGACTACCTCGATAGCGATATCTACGCCCTTACCGCCGGTAATCTTCATTACTTCCTCGACGACATCGCATTTATTCGGATTAAGGGTAATAGTAGCCCCGAGTTCCCTGGCGACATCCAGACGCCAGTCTTCGAGGTCGGCAACGATATATTCCTTGACCTGGCGGGTGGCAACTCCGGCAATAACACCGAGCCCCATAAAACCGGCACCCACCTGGAAAATGGTATCGCCGAATTCAGGACAGGTCGTTCTCGATATGGATGACAGACACATCATTGGCTCACCGATAGCGTGCTCTATAAGAATTCCATCGGGAATTTTCCCGACCATCACGCCGTGCCCGCGCATTTCCGTATCGAAAGGAGCACAGGTAACATACTGGGCCATTGCGCCGTCACCGAAAATACCGGTAACCCTGTCGCCGACCTTAAATTCTTTAATGTTCTTACCGACTTCGACCACAGTTCCTGCGGGTTCGTGACCCACTCTCCTTGGGTAAGGCATCCGGGCCATCACTTCCTGGCTGTGAGTCCCAAGGTATCCGGCCATATCACTGGTACAGACACCGCATGCTTCAACCTTTACAAGCATCTCATCGTCTGACATCTCCGGCATCGGGACTTCCTGGATTTCTATCTTTCTCGGAGCAACGATAAGAGCAGCTTTCATCGTCTCAGCCATCTGTCAAATCCTCCTTCTCATACTGTATAAGAATCAAGCCTCCTGTAATATACAAACGGCTACCCGTGATGTCAAATCCCGACACCGATTACTTGTTATCAGTGACTCTATGAATATTGACACCGACCCGTATTAGTTCTAAACTCATACGTCAATGGACTCCGCTTTACAAACGGTACCTTCATCACTTCTGACAGGTAAGTAATATGTGGAACGTGCTGTCTATTATCGCCTGTTTTATCCTGATGATAGTCGGGCTGGCCGGAGTGGTACTTCCAGTACTGCCGGGCGTGCCGCTGGCATGGGCAGGACTGCTTATCTACGGTCTGGGGAACGGGTTCGAGAAAATTTCAATCGTCACTATCGTTATTTTCTTCGTTTTAATGCTTCTTACGCTGGCAATAGACTTCCTGGCTCCGATGCTGGGAGCTAAAAAGTATCAGGCAAGCAAGTGGGGAATTGCCGGCGTATTTATCGGCTTTATAGCAGGGATTATCACCCTGGGTCCGTGGGGAATAATTCTCGGTCCCTTCCTGGGAGCTCTTATAGGAGAACTTATTGCCCGCAGGCAGCCCGGACAGGCACTAAAAGCGGCCCTCGGGGCACTTATAGGCTTTGTTGCCGGCAACCTGCTTAAAATAACCCTGATACTTATAATGATGGGCTACGCTATAGCATCACTATTCTGACAGTAAATTGCTCGAACGGGAGGTACAAAATGGCAGAAGAAACGAAGAAGACAGCCGTCCTGGTTATCCACGGAGTCGGTCCTCATACCTCTTTCCAGGCATGCGACTCCTTTGTCCAGGGATTCTGCTCCAGCTTCACTGAGTCCGGAGGTGGAGAGCAGGCATTCGACCTGCAGCATAAGCTAAAACAGCGTCAGGACTGGCTGGGGATGGGAATACCATGGGTACAGAACTATGTTTCATTCACCGTCCCCGGTACAGATAATGAAATAGACTTCTACGAGTATTTCTGGGACATTTATATGATCCACAGGCCGAGTTTCAGAGACGCCTTCGGAATGTTGAGTAACGCATCCAAGAGCGCCCACACCTACTATAAGAAATACGGAGAGAAAAATCCTGACCTGCTCTCAAAGGCTTCCGACCTCGGTGAATTCGGCAGGAGGACCAAATTCGGTTTCGGCCACCCGGAATTCAGACCTGCCGGCTACCTGAAGCTGCTCGGTCCGTTCTTTGGTTTTATGTCCATCATCACACCGTACATACCCAGGCTCCTGGAATTCCTCGACAAGTGGTCGCAGTCGCAGGCTCCCATCGTCAAACAGCTTTTCGGAGCGCTCTCCGCGTTCATCAAAGAGCCGGTGCCGGACTTTATCGGCGACCTGGTAAGGTATCTGGACCTCGACCCGAGGTCGGAGCGATTCGAGATAAGGCGAAAGATAATGAACGGCGCGATGGAGGAACTGAAAGCACTGTTGAAGGACGACAGCTACAACCGCATCATGGTCGCCGGACACTCTCTCGGTAGCGTTATAGGCTACGACGCCCTTAACCGTATTATCCAGGAAGTAAGCACGGAGAAAGAAGCCGCCACCACCGGCGCCGGGAACGAAAAAATGGTGCGGGAAAAAGAAGCCATGAAGATAACAGGGTTTATCAGCTTCGGCTCGCCCCTTGATAAAATAGCTCTGTTCTTCCGCCAGCACGTAAAGGATAACAAGAGGGTACAGCAACAGGTACTTTCCCACCTGCGCGGATTCAGGTCCGTTCGTCTGGAAGAAGACAAGACCCCGGGAAAAGAAGCGTCTGAAATGAAACTGAAGTTTAATATCACCAATCCTATAGGCTCCGAATGGGACAACTCCATCCGGTGGCTGAACTTCTATCACAAGAAGGATATCATCAGCGGCAAGCTCGATATGTATAACCTGAAGGGCCAGGCGCTGAAACACCAGGAAGGAATGTCGGACGATGCTATCCATAAAGGCGACGGTAACATAGAAATCCTGGACGATTTCAAACTATCTGTAGCCCACGGCTGCTACTGGGGAGTCTACCTGGGCGAAAAAAAAGGCACCAACCAGATGCACAAAACGATAATCGAGGAGTTCTTCAGGTAGAATACCAGTTGATAGCAGAAGTTTGCTAAATCTATAATCCGCTGTCCAGTAACGAGCGGCAGTCATGGTCGAGGACAGCAGCGATGATGCGTGGGAGCAGGACACCGATATGCATCCTTACCTGTTCTTCGGTAAAAGGCATGGCCGTGATGGTCGTTACCAGAGCTCCGAATCGGTGCAGTAGGGAAAGCCTATAATCGCGAATGGCATCATCGAAGGAGTAGTTCCGCACTCCATTATCACTCAGGATTTTCAGATATTCCCGAATAAGTTCCGTCTCGATAACCCGCCTGTCCTCAGACTCCAGGTTCTGCGATAAGAAGTAGGCGACATCCCAGATTCCGCGACCGCGTCTCACGAACTGCCAGTCGACGACG
>CAZIYN010000161.1:0-5604 GCA_964543495.1 uncultured Dehalococcoidales bacterium
GTATTCGACGATACGCTGTGCCAGGGTATCACCGATTCCGGGAAGCGCTTCAAGCAGCCAGGCTTCGGCCTGGTTGATGTCAATTTTCTGCGGTTCATTTGTCTCACCCTCGCCGGGAATACGGAGTTCGAGGGCATCCATATCGGCGTTATCGGTTGTACCGCCGGCTGCATCAATAAGACTTTCTATCGTATCGTCATCAAGCAGGGGATATAAACCGGGGCTGTTTACTGCGCCATCAATATATATCTGCCCCTGCCGGTCTTTATCCTCGAGCATAGTTATCTCTATCGGCTCGCCCGGACTGTACCTCAACCAGATGACCACGCTGCCGGCAGCAATTACGGCTATCAGGACGACCGTCACCAGTATCCAGAACCTGCCCACTATAACCTCCGGATATCAGGCAATTACCGGGTAATATGCGTATTATGACACTTTTGTAACGATTGAGACAATTGGATGGAAATTTGACGTGAATTATACCATAGAGGGCTTTGTGATAACCACAGTGGTAGGAAAGTTGACGGAACAGGCAGATAAACAAAGGATATATAAATTTGCAGGGTGGTATATGTGGTGAAGTTATTCGCCCCTGATTACGGCGCGAAGCTCCTCTTCGGACTCCGGAGTTGTCAGAGCGATTACGCGGTCGCCCTCTCGAAAGGTGGTATTGAGCGTCGGGACGCGGGTTTTACCTCCCTCTCTTACAACCAGCACCAGCCTGCTTTCCTCGGGCAGAGTAAGCTCGCGGACGCTCTTGCCCACGGTTTCCGATTCCTCCGTAATCCTGACCACTACAATTTCCTGTCCGCTTTCTTCGAAAGAAAGCAGGTGTGTCAGAGAATGCGTCGGTACTTCCGTTTCTATACTCTCAAGAATAAGACTCGTACTGCTTATCGTGACATCGACGCCGAGTGCCTTGAACAGGAATTCATTCTGCGGATTTCTAATCCTGGCAATCGTCCGTTCCACGTTGAATCTGTGCTTGGCTACCTGGCAGGATACAAGGTTGTCTTCATCGTCGCCGGTCACCGCGATAAGCATTTCGGCCCGCTCGGTACCGACTTCTGCCATGGTGGCAACTTCGCAGCCGTCGCCGCGTACACATATCGTTCCCAGTTCTTCGTTAATCGTTTCACAGACAGTCTCATCCTGCTCGACAACGAGTACTTCATGCCCTTCCTCTAGCAGGCCTTTTATGAGGTAGTAGCCGATTCTTCCGCCACCGATAACGATAATATACATCCGGCTCAGTCCTCCAACCTTTCCTTTAAAATATCGGCAAACACGGTTGTCGGGCTGATAGCTTCCAGCCCCAGCGTAGTGTACATTTCCTGGCGGAGGGGGTCGTAAATGCGGCAGATTACCCTTGGGACATCGAAAATATGCTTGGCTATCTGGCAAGCCATAACGTTGCGGTTATCTCCCTGCGTCAGGGCGAAAAATACATCCATTTCTTCTATGTTCGAGCGCCTGAGGATTTCCTGGTCGATGCCGTTGCCGACCAGCGCCGTGCCCTTGAAGTCGGGTGGAAGCCTGCGGAAACTGTACGAATCGTTATCGAGCATGGTAACCTCGTGCCCTTCGGTATCGAGCATAGTCGCAAGCCTTGCGCCCACTCTGCCGCAGCCCATTATCATCACTTTCATTCGGTAACCTCGGGCGGATTTGAATACTGATGATAGAGTATTACCCGACAGGGAGCATTTTTAAGTACGTAAGGTACTATTGTACCCAGACTGAATTGACCGAACTGCTTCTTATATTCTACGCCTATAAGGACGAGGTCGGCTTCTCTTTCGGTAGCTTCGTCGACGATAGTAGGACCTATACCTCGTGCTTGAAGGAGGTCGGTATCGATAGTATAACCCTGCTCCCTGGCGATATCTTCCATACGGTTTAGAACAGCCTCTGCCTTATCGACTTCATCTTCTATCTCGGCATCAAGAGGTAGAGTCCTGTCAATAGGGATGACATTAACAGCGCATATTTTCGCTTTGTCCGGTTTTGCCAGACGACAGGCAAGCTTGATAGCTTCCTCATCCGCCTCTGTGCCTTTTACCGGGACCAGTATACTCAGAAACTGCATTCCTTTTTTATCTCATATCCCTGATAGCTGACTGAGCAAGGAATATTATAAACCTCTCAGTTAAAAACTACAATGCTTTTTAAGTAATTTAAGCAGGGGGAAATAATCAGCGCCATTTCCAGAAAGAGGGTGCAAACAGAGTCAATACGGTGAATAATTCAAGACGACCTACAAGCATGCACAATGATAGAAATAGTTTTCCCAGAGGATGGATTAGCCCATAGTTCGAATACGGTCCGACCATGGCCAGACCGGGACCTACGTTACCGAGGGTAGCCAGTACCGAAGACAGTGCCGATACGTGGTCGAGACCTGTAGCGCTCATTACAAGGAACCCTATGAAGATAATAGCTACATACACGATTGCCATCCCGATAATCCCTGAGACGACGCTTTCGGAAAGTACGGTACCTCCGAACTTAAGGGGAATGACCGACCTGGGATTGAAGGTAAGGAGAATCCGGCGGTAGGCATATTTAAAAAGTACAAGTAGCCTGACAACCTTCAGTGCTCCTCCCGTGGAACCTGCCGAAGCTCCTATTATCATAAGGATAAGTAGAATCCCTTTGGACAGCACCGGCCAGAGTTCGAAATCGGCAGTAGCGTAACCTGTAGTTGTCATTATCGAGACTACCTGGAAGCTGCCGTACCTCAGTGATTCACTGGTGGTCATTCCCGTATTCTGCATAAGGTCGATGGTTATTATCAGGGTAGCTCCGGCGAGCAGTATCAGATAAAACCTGAACTCAGGGTTGGTCAGGAGCTGTCTTACCTGATGCTTCCAGGCAAGGAAGTAAAACAGTCCGAAGTTAACTCCGGCAATTATCATAAACACGAGCACGATTATTTCAATGAACGGGCTGTTATATTGGCCGATGCTCAGATTGGTGGGAGTAAAACCGCCCGTGGGCATGGTCGTAAAAGTCACATTCAGAGAATCATACGCCGACATCCCGGCGATAATCAGCAGTATAAATTCCAGCAATGAGAATCCAGTATATAGAATCCAGACTGCCTTGGCGGTGTCCCTGATACGCGGCGTAAGCCGGTCCGCCTGAGGTCCAGGCATCTCCGCTTCCACGAGATGGGCTGCGCCGATACCCAGCAGGGGGAACAAGGCGACGAACAGAGTAATGATACCCATCCCGCCCAGCCACTGGGTAATGGAACGCCACAGAAGGATGCCGCGGAATTGAGTTTCAACCGATGCAAATACGGTGGCGCCGGTGGTAGTGAAACCCGATACCGATTCGAAGAGGGCGTCTATATAAGAGGGGAATGTTCCCGCGAAGACGTAAGGAAGAGTACCGCAAACCGAGACCAGAAACCAGCCTCCGGCAACAAGCATTATCGCTTCTCTTCTGCTGAGTCCGCCCTCACCGACAGGCAGAAAACGCCAGAGGACAAACCCGACAACAACGCAGATGCCGATTGAAATGGCGATTGCACTCCAGCATGCTTCCCCGAAGATAAAGCTGCAAATCAGGGGGAGCAGCATAAAGAGCCCGAGGATTCCAATTATCAGTCCGAGGTAATGGCCTACGGTTGCAATTCTCATTAAATGCTTTTCACTTAAATAATTTCTCCACGGACGGGATTACAGAAACAGGAGAAATTACTATTACGTGGTCGCCTGTATGCACGATGTTATCATCCGGTGGAAGAATTATTTCATTATTGTGAATGATAGCGCAGGCAACTGCTTCCTTCGGCAGCCCGGCTTCTTTCAGGCTCTTCTCCACGACACTTGCCGCCGAACTGACGATAAACTCGATTGCCTGCAGTTCTTCACCGCCGATAAAATACGCCGAAACCGCACCGCCATGCAGGACGAAATGTGCTATCTTACCGGCGGTCAGTAAAAGCGAAGATACTGTCATGTCAATTCCGATAGCCTCGGCCAGGGACATATACGTTGTCCTGTTTGTGGCTACCAGACTCCGAGGTACTCCGAGCTTTTTTGCCAGCAGTGCGCTCAGGATATTATGCTCATCGTTTTCAGTCGTGGAAATAAAAGCGTCTGCCGAATGGACTCCCTGTTCGATGAGAAAATCACGGTCGGTGGCATCTCCATGGACAACAGTGACATGTTCAAGTTCGGCAGCAATTTCCTGGCTCCTGCTTTCACTCTGCTCGATTATTTTCACCGATACTGCGTTCTTACTCAGTCCGTCGGCAACGAGAGAGCCGACTCGCCCTCCGCCAAATATAACAACACTGCCGATCGGAGGCTGGGGATTGGCAACCACTTCACCCAGCTTGTCCATAGATTCACGGGTGGCGACTATGAATACGTGGTCGTCTTTTTTCAGTACCTCTTCATCATCCGGAATCATCGGATTACCGTCACGGACAATAGCTGCTATGACACAGGGTTCCGGAAACTTGATTCTCCTGATACGTTTGTTTATAACGTTATCTTTCTCAACCTTGAACTCACCTATCTGGATATTCCCGTCGGCGAAGTTGGTTACGGGGATAGAGCAGTAGCCGCAAAGAACGTCAACTATCTCATCGGAGACTTCCACTTCGGGATTGATAAAAAGGTCGACTCCCAGTGTCTTGGGTCTGATTACTTTACGCGCTCCTGTCGGGGACTTGGCTGCGGTAACAAAGTAGCCGGAATATTCGGGATTGCGGACCCTGGATACTGTCCTGGCGGCACCAAGTTCCTTGGCAAGGAAGCAGATGAGCATATTTGTCTCATCACTGTGGGTAACGGCAATAATTAAATCGGCACGGCCTACTTCGGCTTCTCTGAGGATTCTCGGGGTGGCGGCATTACCTGCCACGGTCTTAACATCAAGCTGGTTGCGTACACTTTCCACAACCGCACCGGACTGCTCTATTACAGTCACCTCATGCTTCCCCTCAACCAGTGTAGATGCAATGTGCTGGCCAACGACTCCGGCACCGGCAACAATAATATACATTATTTTATCTCAGCTACTTATTAGCTGGGGTTCTGAATATCCTTTTCACTCCCCGGGATATGATGTGGCGGATTCCCCGGGGTTTTCGTTTTCTTCTTAATATCTTGTCACCCGCCCGGGTTGTTTGTACCTGCTCGAATACTTCTTTATCCATTAGAGTAACACGCCTGTTAACCCATAATTATTTACTTAAAACGTCCTAAAATATCACTATATATACAAACAATTGGAGGATTTTACCCCACTGTATACTGTATGTCAATAGTTAGCCTCGTATTTTACCTGAAAATTTACATAATAGAACCGCCGGAAAATGTAAAAATATTTATGATAACCTGCTTGACAATGGTAAGGGTCTACGTATATACTCTATTTGGTAATAGAGGCTAATTTATGAACAAAGCAGTGACATAGACGGAAACAGCTGGTGAAAATAGCCAGGCAGGCGGCTTGGTGAGACTCACCGAGCCGTTTTATTATTGTAAAGCACATTAACAATTGAATAATCGAGTAGTGGTAACTAGTATCAAATCTGAAGCAGGTCAAGCGGTTAAGGCATACGGTGGATGCCTTGGCATC
>CAZIYN010000162.1:0-5602 GCA_964543495.1 uncultured Dehalococcoidales bacterium
ACGCTCCGGACGTGTTCTATATCGGACTGATAGGAATTCCCATACTAATCGGAGGAGCTATCTGCTTCGGTGTGGGAATAATCATATCCTGTATGTGGATTAGCCTGTCCTTCGCTTCGCTATACCACGCCGTCAGCCTCAAACAGCAGGAATCTCAGCAAAGTCCGATGCAGTAATTACCTCTTCTCAGGCTGGCATTTCGGACAGTAATAGCTGCCCCTGCCCCGGACTTTCATCCTCTCCACGGGAGTATCGCACACGGGACACGGCTCTTGGTACCTGTGAGCGACCTTGAATTCGTAGTGCGCCGTCCCTTTTGAGCCGTCAGGACGGTAGTATGTATTCACACTGGCGCCCTTATTCTCTATTGCCGCCCATAAAATCCGACGGATTTCTTCATACAGCCGCCCGATTTCTTTATCTGAGAGGCTGTCAGCCGACCTCATAGGGTGGATTCCGGTGGCAAACAGGGCTTCATCGGCATACATGCTGCCGATTCCGGCGATACAATTCTGGTCGCAAAGCACCGCTTTAATCGGCGCTTTACGCTTTGACAGCCTTTGAGCAAGGACCTCGGGAGTAAAATCAGTCCAGAAAGGCTCGGGGCCCAGTTTGCCTATGATTTTTTCTTTGTCTTCGACAAGCCGCATCGCTCCGAATTTACGCGGGTCACGGAAGAAAACACTGTTTCCGTCATCGAGGTGGATTACAGCCCGGGTGAACCTGGGAGGCTCGTCATCGGTTTTCTGCACTATCAGCGAACCTGTCATTTTCAGATGGATAATCAGGAAATCCGGACTGTCGAGACTCACTATCATATACTTACCGCGACGGGTGATATCAAGTATCCTTCTGCCGGTCAACTTTAAGCAGAATTCATCCGGAGAAGGCTCTTTTACTATCCCCTCCCAGAAAAGAGTAATACCCTTGATATTACGCCCGATTATATACGGAGCTATTTCATTTTTTACGGTTTCTACTTCAGGCAGTTCCGGCATTCGGAGTACTTCTCCTTCTTCCCGAGTTTAATATCTAATCCGAGATAATTCCAGCTTTTACAGGAGTATCCGGCAGGAGCAGGACTAAAACCGACGCGATGATATTAATTCCGGCATAAATCAACCATATGGGAAAGTAAACTCCCCTGGTATCATAAACCCATCCGGCTATAGGCGCTCCCATAACTACACCGAGTGTAACAGAAACAGCCACCAGACCAAAAATTTTACCGCAGTTTGCAGCACCGAAGTAATCCCTGACAACAGGGGTCCTAGTTGTTGTCGAACCTCCAGCGGCAAAACCGTGAATTATGGCAAATATAACCACGGGAACATAGGAATCACTATTAAGAAATGAGAAAAGGCTGAGCCCCACCACAGTCAATATCATTGATGAAGCCATTACGTACTTTTTCTTGAAAATATCCGATACTATCCCGTAAAGGATACGTGCCGGAATACTTCCTATAGCGAATATCGATACGGCAAGAGCCGCTTTCCCTGACTCTATACCGGTACTTGTCAGGTACGGAATCATATGAAGAGCTACCGCATGCAGAGAAGCCGTCTGAAGTATTGTGGCTATACCGATAAACCAGAAGGAACGCATTTTAAGAGCTTGACCGACACCAATACTGATATCATCCGCAATTACACTTTCTGTCTCATCGTACGATTTTCCATCAGGCAGCATGCCATAGTCTTCCGGCCGGCTGCGGAAAATAAAAGAAAGCGGAATTCCGAATATCAGCAGACCCGCCGCAAGATAAATCAGGGTATTCTGCCAGGTATAAGTCTCAATCATCTTCTGCATCAGAGGAGCACAGATACCGCCCGCACCCAGTCCTATTGCCAGCACTCCGCTGGCTTTTCCGATGTTTTCCCGGAACCACCTGGCGACTACTGTCATAGGCACCATTGAAATGCTTATGGCGCTGCCCAATCCTGTTATCAGGAAACTCATGTAGAATAATGCAAGGTTCGTAGACCTGCTAATACAGAATATTCCCAGCGCAAAAAGACAAATCCCTATTATTATCAGTTTGCGGGCAGACCAGCGGTCGGCAGCTACTCCTATCAATGGATCAAGCGTGCCTGTCTCAAGACCTCGGAGGGACATGGCAATAGAAACCTGGGCATAACTCCAGCCGAAGGTAGTAGCAATCGGAGTCATAAACGCGGTAAATCCATACACAAAAATGGCACTATTGTATGTGGAGAGCAATAGCGCCGCTGCTACTATGTACCAGCCATAGAAAATCTTCTTCATCCGCTGTAAATGAACTCAGCCTTTCAATTCAGCCCAGTTTTTACCGCTGTTTATATCCACTTTCAGAGGAATACTCAACTCCAGGGCACCCGACATTATCTCCGGGACTATCTTCCCCATTTCTCCGGACTCACCCTCCGGCACTTCGAACAGGAGCTCGTCGTGCACCTGGAGAAGCATTTTACTCTCAAGGTGACGTTTTTTCATCTCCTCGTGAAGTTTGACCATAGCCACCTTTATAATATCAGCAGAAGTGCCCTGGACAGGCATATTAATCGCCATACGCTCGGCTGCCTCTCTTACCTGCCGGTTTGCGGAATTGATTTCAGGTATGGAGCGTCTCCTGCCCAGAAGCGTTTGAACGTAGCCTTTTTCCCTCGCCTGCTGCTTGGTCAATTCAAGGTATTCCTTGATTCCCGGGTATTTTTCAAAGTAATCCGCTATAAATTTCGTCGATTCTTCCCGTGAAAGTCCGGTAGCCTGCTCCAGTCCGTAATCGCTCATACCGTAGATAACGCCGAAATTCACCGTTTTAGCAAAGTTGCGCATATCCGTCGTCACTTTCGAGCTGTCGACACCGTAAAGGCGACTCGCCGTTGCCGAATGAATATCTTCGTCGTCCTTGAAAGCCTGTACCAGATTGGCATCCCGCGAAAGATGGGCAAGTGAACGAAGGTCAATTTGCGAATAATCTCCGCTCAACAGACCCGAGCCTGAAGGAGCGATGAACGCCTGTCTTACCTGCTTGCCAAGTTCGCCGCGGACAGGTATATTCTGCAGATTGGGATCGCTGGAGGATAGACGACCGGTTGTGGTCCTTGTCTGGTTGAAGCTGGTATGCAGCCTGCCCGTTTTCGGATTAATCATCCCGGGGAGGGCATCTATATAGGTCGATTTCAATTTGGATAATTGCCTGAAATCGAGGATAGACTCGATTATCGGGTGGGCTCCGCGGAGCCCCTCCAGTATCGGAGCGGCGGTTGAATAACCGCTTTTCTTCTTCTGCCCCGCCGGCAGTCCCAGCTCTTCAAACAGAACAGAGCCAAGCTGCTTCGGCGAGTTGATATTGAACTGGTGCCCGGCATCCTTATATATCTCGGCCTCCAGTTTAAGCAGCTGTTCGCCCAGGTTCCGTGACATTTCTCTTAAGAGGTCGGTATCGAGTCCCACTCCGCTTCTTTCCATGTCTATGAGGACAGGTACGAGTGGCATTTCAACCTCGGTAAACAGTTTCCAGAGGTCCATCTTCTGAAGCTCAGGACCGAATAATTCAGACAGCCTCAGGGTTATATCGGCATCGGCACATGCGTAATCGGCAACCTTCGCTATCTCCACCTGGGACATCGATAGCTGGTTCTTTCCCGAACCGATAAGCTCGTCTATCGGCGTCATTTCAATTCCCAGCCTGCTGAAGGAAAGCGCTTTCAAGCCAAGCGACTGCTCGCTCAGCAGGTAAGCAGCAATCATAGTATCGAAGGCAAGGTTATTCACCCGGACACCGTACTCATTAAGAACAGTAATATCATATTTGCCGTTATGGGCTATTTTATCCAAGTCATTATCCTCGAAAACCGGCTTCATCCGCTCGATAACCTGCTCCAGTGGAAGCTGCTTTACCGTGCCCCAGCCTACGTGTCCCACGGGAATGTATGAAGCCTCGCCCGGAGAAGTAGCAAGAGATATACCCACAAGCTGGGCGGACATAGCGTTTATGCTGGTTGTCTCGAGGTCGAATACCAGTGTTTTAGCCGAAGATATCCTGCTCAGGAGCTCATCGAATGCAGATTCGCTGTCGATTACCACGTAGTCGCCTTCAGGAATACCGCCCAGGACAGATATTACATCTCCGGACTCCTGCCCGGCTTCTCCCGGAAGTTTCTGCAACAGTCGGTGGAATTCAAGCTCCCTGAATAGTTCGGTCACCTTGGTCCTGTCATAATTACTTGCCTGGCATTCCTGCAGGTTGAGACTGACCGGTACTTTAACATCTATCGTCGCCAGCACCTTACACTGACGGGCTTTATCTTCATTTTCTTTCAGGATATTCCTGATTCTTTCAGGATTTACCTCATCGATACGTGAATAAATGTCCTCTATCGAGCCGAATTCCTGTATCAGTTTCACCGCCGTTTTATCACCGATGCCGGGAACGCCGGGAATATTATCCGAAGTGTCTCCGACAAGCGCCTTGTAATCGGCGATATACTGCGGTCCGATACCATACCTCTCTTCAACAGCCGCTTCATCATAGAGCACGGCATTGCTGAGAGAAGCTCCGGATCTGGGATAATACACTCTCACGCGCGGAGATACAAGCTGCATGGTATCGGCATCACCGGTAACGATTATAGTCTCGACGCCCTCTTCGTCCGCCTGTACACTCAGCGTGCCCAGAATATCATCTGCTTCATAGCCGTCCAACTCATATATCGGGATATTGAAAGCCTCGACAAGCTGCCTTACCCTGTCGAACTGGTCTATAAGCTCAACGGGAGTCGGCGGGCGCTGAGCTTTGTATTCTTCAAACATTTTATGCCTGAAGGTGGGAGCCGGCGTATCGAAAGCTACCGCATAGCAGGTCGGTTTGAGGTCGTCTATCGCCTTCAGCAGCATCTGGGCGAAGCCGAAAACGGCGGTTACGACCTCACCGGTACCGGGAACGGTTAAAGTCCGGGGAGTCCTGGCATTTTCAAAGGCATGATAGGCACGGTGAATGATTGCATTGCCGTCGAACAGCACCAGCAGCGGCTTTTCCATGATAACTCATTATAGCAGAGATGAAAAACGGTATCATTCCGCCAGAGGCAGTTCTTCCGCCATCCATTCGAGTATTCCACCGTCCATATGATATATCATCCCGAAACGTTTTTCCTCGAAAACAGGGAGTGAATTGCCGCTGCGGTATCCGCTCCGGCAGTAAACAAGATAGGTCTTATCCTTATCCAGCATATCGATTTGTTCGGCAAAATCCGGATCATAGAAATTAATATTGCGTGCGTCTTCCAGATGGCCTTCATCGTATTCCTCAGGTGTGCGGATATCTATGATTATGAAATCCGGATTATTAGAATTATCCTGAATAAGTCTGTAAGCTTCCTGTGCCGTAACATCCTCAATAACGGTCACCCGGACTTCAGTTCCATTATCTACAGGAGTATCTATAGCTTCGGAAGAGCAACCGATGGACAGCACCGGTACGGCAATCAGCAGTACTCCCAGCAATGATATAAATAAAGGCTTTATTTTCATTTTGTTCTCCTCTAGAAATCAGCCAGTTTTTCCTCTCCGAGAGGTTTTAAAAAGGAGGTATTATTATGCTCAATCAAGGTGTATT
>CAZIYN010000163.1:0-5584 GCA_964543495.1 uncultured Dehalococcoidales bacterium
AACAGTCACGGCAGACTGGGAGCCGACCTTGTCAGGGAAATGGGCGTGGATGAGACGATAGTCCACGCGATTCTTGCTCACAACGAGATGCTGGGTGTCCCCAGGGAAACGGTTCTCGATAAAGCATTGTTCTGCGCCGACCCTCTTACCGGGCTTATCACCGCCGCGGCGCTGGTCCGGCCCGATAAGAAACTGGGCAGTGTGGAACCGAAGTCGGTCAGGAAAAGGTTCAAGGAAAAGAGCTTCGCAGCCGGCGCCAGCCGGGAGAATATAGCCACCTGCAGCGAGCTGGGAATAGAACTCGACGAGTTCATAGAGCTTGGTCTAAAAGCCATGCAGGGAGTAGCATCAGACCTGGGATTATAAAAAACACTCTTGGAATATTGCGAATCTCTTTTGAAGTTCTCCCTTTCCTTGACAAGGAGAGGGGGAAAATTCGTAACGGGGGAGAGGTTTAAAAATTGCGGGATTATATACATTAAAGAATGGATACTGATTTCAGATAACCAAGAGTCAGTCCTCTAACATTATCGCTATCCAGAAGAGCAATTTCCCTTAAATCGTATTTTCTCTCTAGTTCACGTATGAAACTGTATCCGAGGAAATATCCTGTATACTTTTTACCCTGAATATCGAACCACGAACCAAAGAAGTCTTTTACAGGTTCACTCTTATCCAGTCTTGCAAGAAACTCTTTAGCCAGCCAGCCTTTACTCTTTTCACACCATGATAGCCAATCGGTATCCTGAGTGAGATGCCATTTATCTCTATCCGTGATTAACTGCTCGCACCTCTGGGCAAAACCTTCGCTGTAAAGAAGGAACAACGGATTTTTTTCTTCGTTTTCAAACGTATCCCATCCGTTACGCCATTCAATATGGGCAAGATGACCTATCTCGTGTGCAATCAATCCCTCTATCCTGTTTTTTGTTTGCCATCGCTCCTTAACGATGTTTTCAAGCCCCAGGAGGACTGCAGGCTGTCCTTCATATCTTGTCGCCCATCCGGCACCACAACCAATACCGACATAAATGACGGCTACAATATCGAAGCTGATGCCAAGTTTTTCGGAAGCTCTTTGGCAAATCGGCTCGTAAACGGTAAGTATATTCTTTCTAGCGGTCTTGAATCGTGGCAGGTACGCTAGAATTTCCGGGAATATCCGCCTGGCGATATCAAGCCATTCCGTATCCTCAGACTCATAGCATTCTATCTGTTTTCCCAGCAGTTCAGGATATTTATTCATATACAAGGTCCGCCATAAGTGTATTTGCTCGTCTATATCCTTGGACCACGCACTACTCCAGAACTGTGAGAAATCCTTGAACGTATCGATAATCCTGTATTGTTTCTTCATATCCAATAGCTTTCATAAGATGAGTAATCAGGGAATGTGCTGCTCAGCTGACCTCTATAGTTGACCCGTCCGCGGTCTTGACCACGTCGATGCGGGTAGGGAAGGCATCCCTGAGTTCTTCGATGTGGGTGATAACGATTATCTTTTCGAAATCGTCCTGAATGGAGGTTATGGCTTCCTTTAGTTTTTCCAGCCCGGTATTGTCCTGGGTACCGAACCCTTCGTCCACGATGAGGGTCTTCAGAGGCGGAGCCCCGGCGCGCTTCGCCAGCAGCTTGGAAAGGGCTATTCGGATGGCGAAATTGATGCGGAAGGCTTCGCCGCCGCTGAACATCTCGTAATCGCGTGTCCCCAGTTCATCGGCTATCTTTATGTCAAGCGTCTCCACGGTATCGCCTTTTTTCGTCTCCCGCTGGGTCTCGAATTTAACGTTCATCCTGTTATCTGTCATCCGTCCCAGCAGCCTGTTGGCTTCAATCTCAAGTTCGGGAAGGACCATTTCTATCAACCACGCCTGAATGCCCTTTTTACCGAAAGCCTGCATGAGGTCGCGGTAAATCCTCTCCTCGCCGGATGCCTTTTCCAGCAATTCCTCTCTTTCTTTCACCCTTTTGTCCAGCTCCGAAAGGCGTTCCAGATTCGCTCTGATACCACCGACCGTTTCCTGCGCCAGTTTCTGTTTATCGCTGAGTCCCCTGTATTCGGACTCGGCCTGTTCCAGTTCGGCGGTTACATCCGGCATCGATTCAAGCTCAGTACCGAGTTTTTCTTTCTGCTGCCTGTCGGCTTCCGTGCCGTCCTTTATTTCTCTTACCCTCTGTCCCGCCGTGAATGCAGCCTCTTTTTCCTGTTCTATCAGTTTTTCGGCTTCATCAAGTTTTCGTTTCGGTTCTTCGTACCGCGCGAGGTCGGACAGTTCGGCACGTACCTGCTCGTGCTTTTGAGCATCGTATTCCATTTTCCCCAGTTCGATCTCAAGCTTGTCAAGGGCTTCCTGTTCGCCGGCGGCAAAGTCTTTCCTGGCTAGCCGCTCCTGAATCTCCGCCAGTTTCTTCTTTTCCTCTTCCATCCGGGAGCCGTCTTTTTCAGCCTCTCCCATCTCCCGCTCGAGCAGGCTGACTCTATTCTGCGACTGAGTCCGGCTCCGGTTGAGACCGGTCTCGAGTCGGGATATTTCGCTCTCTGCTTCCCTTAATTCGCCGTCTTTTGATACCGCCTGTTTCCTGACCCGGTCCAGGGAAGCGCTCTTCTGCCGTTTTTCCTCGGAGTATTTTTCCTCGATGAGCTTCTTATGGTCTTCGCCCAGTTCTCTTTCACACAGGGGGCAGACCGCTCCGGTCTGGTTCGCCAGGAGGTCGAGCTTTTCAACTATTTCCTGTATTTCTTTTTCCAGACGGGGTATATCCGATTTCAGTCCGTGAATAACCGTTCTCAGTTCCTGTGCCCCTTGCTTTCTCTTCTGAAGCTCTTCCTCTTCCCCGGAAAGACCGGCAAGCTCAACCTGGACCTTAAGCCGTTCTTCTTTTAGAGCGGGAAGTTTATTATACTTTTCTTCGAGCTCGATTATTTTCCTTTCAGTCAGTGTATGTTCCTGTAGCAGTCCCTGGCTTGCCTGGTCGATAGTCCTCTCCAGTTTGTTCTTGCGTTCGTTTAGCGAAACGACCATCCTGAACTTCTGGTCCAGCTCGTCGTTCAGTTTTCTAGCATTGACATATTCCGCATATTTTTCCTCTATCTCGGAGCGACGGGCAATCAGGCTTTCATATCCTTCTATTCGCGAATTCAGCTGGCCAAGCTGAGTTTCGAGAAGTCCGAGCGTTCTTTCGCTCTCCCCTATATGTTTTTCAAGCTGGGCAAGCTGCGCCTGTCTTGTCTCCATCAGTTCTTTCTTCTGCCTCAGTTCGTTCAGTCCCGCCTGACGCTCTTTTAGTAAATCGTCAACCCTGTCAAGTTCCGCCTGTGCCTGCTCCAGTTCTGCTTCATATTCCGGTTTTCTTTCCAGTTCGTTCTTGAGTTCCCTGATGGCATTCTCGGTAAAAGCCCGGTCAGTCTCCTGTTTCCTGACAAATTCTCTTGCCCGGTCTTCCAGCTCATCATAAAGACTCAACCCCAGGATACTCGCCAGCACCTCTTTACGCTTTACCGGCGGCTGCCTTGTGAATTCATCGGCATGGCCCTGTCTCAGGAAAGCACTGTTAACGAAAGTCTCGTAGTCCATCTGCAGGGCATCCCTGATTTTCTGTTCTGTTTCACGGATGGTGTTGCCGGATATCGGCCTGAACCCGTTACCGGATGCCGCCTGAAACTCAAGACTGCTCTGTCCCTGTCCGCGCCGGGTCTTCGGCTTCGCCCGTTTGCGGATTACCCTGTACTTATTATCACCGATGGCGAAATCGAACTCCACCTCCATATCGCTCTGTCCCATATGAATGAGTTCGTCATCGCTTTTCGCCCTGGTCTTTCCCCATAGAGCCCAGGTAATGGCATCGATTAATGCCGATTTACCGTTGCCGTTGCTGCCGGATATGCTGGCGGTATGAATGCCGCTGAAGTCAAGCGGCGGAACATTTTCGCGGTAGGGCATAAAATTGCGGACGGACAATCTAAGCGGAATCATATGACATACAGCTCCTTGAGGAAGCGACGGTTTTCTGTATTTTATCACATAGAGGAGACTTTTTTTCTACAATTTTATTTGCTAACGGTATGACAGAAATAATATAATCACAACTACACGGTATGGCACTATAAATGCGTATATGCGCAATTGCGCATATACCGAATATCAGCTCGAAGGAGGACTGAAATGGCAAAGATAGCGATAGAGAGCAAGACGTCGGTCTTCCCGATGCCGGCGTTCCTTATAGGAACAAACGTGGACGGCAAGCCCAATTATATGGCTGCGGCGTGGTCCGGCATCGGCGGCGGTACTCCGCCGGTAATCACCGTCGGCATAAGACACGCCCGTCATACCCTGAAAGGCATCAGACAAAATATGACTTTCTCCGTCAACGTCCCTTCCGTAAGTCAGGTAAAAGAAACCGACTACTGCGGAATCGATTCCGGCAGCAAGGTGGATAAGGTTAAAGTATGCAGCTTCAAGGTGTTTTACGGAAGAGTGGAGACAGCTCCGATGATCGAGCAGTGCCCGGTAAACCTGGAATGTACCGTCCTGCAGATGCTGGACGTCGGCAGCCACATGCTGGTAGTGGGAAGGATAGAGGAAGTCTATGCTTCCGAAGAATGTATGACCGACGGCAACCTGGACGTGGAAAAAATCAACCCGTTTTCATATGTAATCGGTCAGGAGCGCCACTACCGGACACTCGGAGAGAATATCGGCAAAGCCTTCGGTATCGGCATGGAATTGAGAAGCTAATAATTAACTATTAGTTTTATTGCATGCCCATCCCGGATAATAAATGTAAGAATAATTGACATTGTGGATATTTCACCGATGAAACAGTGATGAGTATCATGCGAATAATAAGCTTAATTAATTTAATACTAATATCATTTATTTTCATACTGTCAGGTTGCTCCGGAGAAGATAGTCAATCTGTCCAATATGAACGTAGAGAAGTAGTTCCTCCCCCAATTTCTGATGAATTTATGTGGGAATCAAGTCAACCTCAAGATAACAAATTAAATGCAATATGGGGCTCATCAGCAAGTGATATTTTCACCGTGGGTCATAACGGAACTATATTACATTTTAATGGTATAGAATGGAATCCTATGGACAGTGTTACCAGTGAAAATTTGTATGGAGTGTGGGGTAGCTCTCCGAATAATGTGTATGCCACAGGAGATAACGGTACATTGTTGCACTACGACGGTACTTCCTGGAATATGCTGGACTGTATAACGAATTACGATCTTATGGGAATCTGGGGAATTTCAGAAACCGATATATTTATAACGACATTCGGTTGGGGCGAGGTACTCCACTTCGATGGTAATACCTGGGATATCATGACAATCCCTCTCGAAGAAAATATCAGGATAGTACAGATGGGAATTTGGGGGACTTCACCGGATAACGTGTATGCTGTAGGCAATTATGAAACAATATTTCACTGGGACGGTAAAGAATGGAAAATGATATCAAAAAGCAAGAGCCCGCTTGGTTTGGTTCATTTTATTAGGGGAATATGGGGTAGCTCTGCAGACGATATATATGTGGTTACCTATAATGAATATTTTTCTAGTTGGTGTGTCAAGCAC
>CAZIYN010000164.1:0-5552 GCA_964543495.1 uncultured Dehalococcoidales bacterium
GCCCCTGGAGGATGATGGAAGAATGGGGTATGCCCAGCCTTTATCTCCATTCTGCAGCCTACGAGTTCGCCCGGAAACTGCATGAGCAGGGTGAAAGAGTCCCTGACCTGGCATTCGCCGGCGGTTTTAGCAGCGAAGATGGAGTTTTCAAGGCGCTCGCTCTTGGTGCACCGTATGTTAAGGCCGTTTGTATGGGTAGAGCACTGATGATTCCGGGCATGGTAGGTAAAAATATCAAGAAGTGGTCGGACGATGGCAAGATACCGCAAACAGTCGGTCAGTTCGGTTCTACTCCCGAGGAGATATTCGTTTGCTGGGAATCCGTCAAGGATGTAGTCGGGGTTGATGAAATGAAAAATATTCCCTGGGGTGCAATCGGTATTTACAGCTATTGTGAAAAAATAAGGGTAGGACTCCAGCAGCTTATGGCCGGTGCCAGGTGTTTCAGTATAGGCGCTATCAGCCGCAAAGAACTGATGTCTCTGACCGACGAGTGTGCCAGGGTTACGGACATACCATACCTTATGGACGCTTACCGGCAAGATGCTCTTGATGTCCTGAACAGTACCGTGTCTGTGAAGGTTGCACGCAGCTAGCATTTCCGTTATTATTGGCTGACGGAGGTGCTGCATGCCCTACAATTGGGGACCGCATTATATCGTACCTTCCGAGGTGCTTGAAACATACTCCGGCAGAGTACTCCTCAGGGAAGATTACGATGACGACCTGCTTTTAAAGGAACTGGAAGAGCTTGGTATCACCGGAAACATAGTCAGAGTAACTAACCCGTGGTATTTCAGGAAAAAGGGCACGCGTACATGGATAAAACTCGGTGAATCATCTGACCGGACGAAAAACTTCCCGGTCAGATGGGATACCGGCAATCTGCCGGACGGTCAATATGAAATTCTGGGGATGATGCATGTATCCGTAATCAGCGGAAACACCGATTATACCATCGCCAGCGACAACGTGGTGGAAGTAACGGTCAGGAATCCGCCCAAACAGGTTCTGGAGTGGAAACACTACCCGTCCGATAAAAACTAAGAACCGTATAAGAGATGACTTTTAGACATATCTTTAAAGACAGACTCTTATCACCCTTTATTAGAAGGCTTCTGTAACCATTGGAAGCCTTCCGGTTTATACGAGTAGAACATTCTTGTTAAGAATTTCCTGTATGTCATATAATTTTCAACACCGGTGAAAAACAGGAGGTTATAAATGGCGGGTAAAAAATATGACAAGTATTTCCTGAGCGATGACGGAGCGGAGCCGAAGGCTAATGATTTCGTTTCTCTAAACAGCTTGCCGCCGTTTCCTGAGATTGCCAGTCCTCAGACATATTTCCGGGGTGCGTCCGCCCTGCCGGGGGCTACGGCTACTATAGGCTGGCAGGTATTCACGGCGCCGGTCTGCTGGGAAACTATTCCCCATGCCCATAAATATGACGAATTCCTTATTTTCCTCGGCGCTGAACTGCCGGACCTCTGCAGCAGCTTCGACGCGGAGATAGACCTGTGGATGGGAAAGGAACTGGAGAAGCATACCATTACTTCGACAACCGTCGTCTTCATTCCTAAAGGCGTACTGCATTGCCCGTTGAATTTCAGGGTAATCAGAAAACCCGTCCTCTTCCACGCACTTTACCTGGGGCCTGCTCTGGATGCTAAGCACGTTGAGAACTTCGATGAAGCCGGGTTCGACTGGGAAGGGCCTGTTAATTTACGCACCTTTAATCTGCCTGAGAAATAGCAAATCCAAGTTTAAACAGAGCATTATTTAAGGGAGAGATAGAGTCTCTCATGACTCCACCAGGTACAGGGGATTATTTCAAACAAGGCTGGAACACGTAAAATCACCGATGTAAAAGAAAAATTTGACAAATACAATGATAAGGTATAAATTTTTATAAAATTAACAGGTTGGAATAAGCTAATTCGTACTTAACGATATAGAGACAGATTTAAAGCTGTAAAATGAATTATAAAAAATGGCATCAAGAACCACCGAAATAACAGGCGGCACTTGGTGCCATTAGGCTTATTAAATCAATAATAAGTCTGATATACCTTAAAAACACTATTGGGAAGGTGGGGAGATAGAAGAGAATATATTCTATTAGGCTGACCCTACCATGTGAACGGGAATATTGACGGGTAGTGTCCCTTACCAGGCGATTTGAAGGTGCCCGTTGGTACTTATTCAAAACGTATTTTTAGTAGTGAAGTTCCGTTGCAGGGTCAGGCAAAAGGAGGTGTAACCTTGATATTATTCGACTTCTCTGGAGGGTGAAGGAATTGTATGTCTACAGGTACACAAAAAGTTAAGTATCGATTCCTCAAATTAAGAGAGGAGGGGAAAATTTAATGGTAAAAAAATTACTGTGGTTATTGGTGAGTTGCCTGATGGCGATATCTCTGGTAATAGCGTCATGCGGCACTACAACAGTTGAAGAAGAAGAGGAAGAAGAAGAGGAAATAGTAATGGAGGAGGAAGAGGAGGAAGAGGAGGAAGAAGAAGAACAGGAAGGATTCATGGCACCGGAAGAGCCTAAGTACGGCGGGATGCTTATCACCGCAGCAAGGGGAGACCCCCGAGGCTGGGATCCGGGTATCCAGCAGGTGGTTAATGTCAACCAGGTCCGCCTGGTCTGCGAGAGTTTGATAAGAGGAGACTGGGCAAAGGGACTGGCGGGCACCGGTGAAAACGACTGGAAGACCGGTAATATGGGTATGATGAGTTTGATGACGGGTTGTCTGGCTGAGAGCTGGGAGTTCCCCGATGATGAAACTACCATCTATCATATCCGGCCGGGAGTCCACTGGTGGGACAAACCACCGACGAACGGTAGAGAGTTTACTGCTGAGGACGCTGCCTATTGTATCAATAGAGAGTGGACATCCGGTAAATCCTACCCCTGCTTAAGTAACCCACCGGAAGATTTCCCGACATCAATCAAGGCGCTGGACAAGTATACACTTGAGATAAAGATTCCTGCACACATGCAGGGAGTGAACATGTTCATCACCGAATATATACGGATGCTTCCCCACGAAGTGGTGGAGACATACGGAGATATGAACGACTGGGAGAATGTATGCGGAACGGGTCCATATATGCTGGATGATTATGTGGTGTCAAGTTCCGTAACCTACAAAAGGCATCCTAACTACTGGGGAGTTGACCCCATTCACCCGGAGAACCAGTTACCTTATATGGACGGCCTTAAGGAGCTGATAATACCCGATGCTTCTACCCAGCAGGCAGCTTTCAGGACAGGTAAGATTGACAGGTTGACCGGCGTTCAGACGGACGACTGGAAGATGTTCATGGATGCCAATTCCGACCTTCAATACTCAGAGGGTTTTTCTTCCGTTCCCAGCTTCCCCTGCGGCAAGGTAGATGAGGAAGGACTACCGTTCAAAGACGTAAGGGTCAGGCAGGCAATGAACCTGGCGGTAGACCAGCGGGATATACTTGAAAACTACTATGGTGGTTACGGGACCTTACTGGCTTATCCTTTCCTCCCAACACCTCCGTTTGCTAAAGGTTACGTCCCGCTCGAGGAGATGCCCGAGTCAGTCCAGGAGCTGTTTGAGTACAAACCGGAAAGGGCGAAGGAGCTTCTGGCAGAAGCCGGCTATCCCGATGGTTTCAGGACCGAGATTTATATAGGTACGACACAAGCGGACCTGCTGTCCATAATCAAAGAATACCTGGCTGCTGCCAATATCAATCTGGAACTTGTGGTAGGCGACGGAAGCACGGTCGCAGCTGCGGTTAAGGGCAGGAGATTCAACGAGATGGCAATGAGCATGACATACCCCTTTGCCTATTACAAGATGCATTGCGTCCGTCAACCTGATGCCAGCAACGCCAGTGCGTGGTCAGACGACCTGACCATGGCAGCTTATAACACGGTCCTGGGGAATCTCGGCAAGAATGATGACGCGGTTATGGGAGCCGTTAAGGAAGTAGTCCCGCACATTCTTGAGTATTCCTGGGGAATCTGGTTACCACAACCGTATTACTACACCATGTGGTGGCCATGGATGCAGAACTATACTGGTGAGAGCAACTTCGGCAGCAGTGTCCCGGCCGAAGAACGTATCTGGCTGTGGATTGACACGGAGATGAAATCGTCCATGGGACACTAGACCAACTCGACATCCTACAGGAAGTCAAAATAGAAATGGAGGTGGGAGGAAATTACCAGACCCTTCCACCTCCATGTGGATTATCGCGGGGTATGTTTAAAGTCCGCTTGCTGGCATAATGAAAAGCCTGTGGGTGGGACAATAATGTATACGGATACTTTACCAGTCTGGTATCGGACCTAGACCACTCTCCAGTTTTCAGTATAGACATTCATTCTTTTACCCCTGACATAACCAATCAAGGTTATTCCCAGGTCGTTTGCCAGTTTTATCCCGAGGTCGGTAGGGGCCGACTTGGATACGATAACCGGCACTTTTCTTCTGGCTACTTTCAGGAGCATTTCAGAGGAAATTCTTCCGCTGCTTACTATGATTTTATCGTCGACGGAGATATCATCCAGCATACACTCACCGAATATTTTGTCAAGGGCATTATGTCTGCCGATATCTTCGGTAAAGAGCAGGATATTTTCATTATCGCATAACGCCGCCGAGTGGACTCCGCCGGTAGCCCGGTATATCTCCGAATGGTGCTGGAAGTCCCTGACTAGGGAAAGGATATCACCCGTTTTCACTCTTAAATCCGATGTGACTTTTTCTCCCGTAATGTCAGTGGCATTATAGAATGAAGCGCCCCTGCCGCAGCCTGAGGTTATAAATCTCTTGTGCATGGTCTCGCTGTCTACCTGCCCGGTATCGGTTGAAACCCTGGCAATCCCCCTCGGTTCATCAACCGTAAGGTTGCGTATTTCATCACCGGACTGCAGCAGGCCTTCCGAGTAAAGGAAACCCACCGCCAGCTGTTTCAGTTTCGACGGGGTACAGAGCAGGGTGACCAGCTCCTGGTCGTTCAGGATAATGGTGAGCGGGTACTCCCTGGCTACGAAATCTTCATAGTCCTGTAGTTCGTCGTCCTTGAACCTGCGAACGGAAGTCCTGACTATTTCATCGGTCAGATTATTCGTCTCATCAGGCTGAGTATTTATCAATCGCGTCATAAAAAGCCCTCCAGAAGGGGTCTACTATCGGGTGTTCCAGCTTCTTCTCTTTACCGTCTTCCACCAGCACCATGCCCTCTTCCTTCTTTGTAAGTTCGCCGACAATCGAAGATTTGATACCTTCTTTATCCAGGGCTTTCACCACTTCCTCAGCCCGGTGGGCCTTGCAGGAAGCTATCAGTGTACCCTCGCTTATGGATGCAAACGGGTCGATGCCGAAGTAATCGCAGATTTCCTCTATACAGTCTTCGATTACTATTTTTTCTTTCTCGATTCTTACTCCGAGTCCGGCCGCCTGTGCCAGCTCGAAAAGTCCGCCCCAGACACCGCATTCGGTGGCATCATGCATAGCGGTAATGCCATTATCTCTGCCCCCGATACTTACCGCCGTTAA
>CAZIYN010000165.1:0-5513 GCA_964543495.1 uncultured Dehalococcoidales bacterium
GTACCAGGATAATTCATATACTTGATCGCTACCGCGATGGGATCGCTAGTTACCTCAGAAACAGCAAGTACCTCAGTTTTATCTTCAGTGGGTGCTCTACTCTGATACCCTGTGTCATTCCTATAATACCAACGAATTCTACTATGTTCTTGGTCTATACCATGAATAATTTTATGATATTCTTTCACGTATATGAAGTACTGTTTGATTACATCCAATCTACTGGCAAGTTTAATTTGATGGCCAGGCATAATGTTAATTCGATCAATCTGTGTTTGCTGAAGAAATGACAAATCTAACCAATCATATGAACATTCCTCTTGACCTGTATATTTATGTTCATAAGCTAGATCTGATTGCCTTTTGTTATATATTTGATTCAGTATCTTAGTTCCATTGAAAAGCGTTGCTTTATTAATAAAAGAATAGTAGTTCAGGCATATAAGCGTTCCACCCGCTCGTAATAGACGTATAATGTCGTCAAATAACATGTAGAATGAATATCCTTGATAATCCACTTTTAAAGGTTCTACCCCTGATTTCATATCTAATTTCATATCTAATATTACACATTCAAAATCAGCAACTGATGGATGCTTTACCCCCCATGTAGCAGATAAAACGCTTGAACTACTGTTGATCTTCAAATAATTTGAGAGTATTAATGTCTTCATTGTATTCCTGTGTGAGTATATCCTTCAATTTGAGACAACATTATACCATAGATTAAGGAGTTAGTATTTACAGCTAAAATCCCTCTTTTCCATTAAGGGTTCACCCTGAGGGTATCACCCTGAAGGGCGGCGGGCGGGAATAGATATAAATCAGGGGCGGAGTGGTATAATAAATTAAGATGAAGAAATTTTTATTTATTATAATAATAGCGGTCATTACTCTACCCCTGACCGGTTGTCTTTCGGATATCGGAAAAGTGTCACTCGGCGAAGATTTCGAGCTGAAAATGGGTGAAAGCACTGCCGTCCGGGGGGAAGATTTCAATATCAAATTCCTGGAAGTTCTCGAAGACAGCCGCTGTCCCAGGAACGTAACCTGCGTCTGGGAAGGCAGAGCAAGAAGCCTTGTCAGGATTACAATAGACGGACAGTCCGAGGATATCGAGCTTGCCCAGCCGGGACTTACCGACGAACCGAACCGATACAGCTACGGGGATTATATAATTACTTTTTTCCTGCTGCCATACCCCGAAGAAGCGGGAGGGGCATTAGAATATTACCTGCTGCTGCAAGTCAGCCCGATATAAGCACCCGAACCATAATCTGATATAATTTATTCCAATCCTTCTCGCGGAGGTCGAAGATGGTAACCTGGACGGACGTGGTAAACTGGCTTCTTGAGCACGGTATTATCATACTCATAATCCTGGTACTGGCAATAGCAGCGTGGTTTCTCATCAAAAAGATGCTGCCGCCGGTTGTAAGCCGCATTGTAACCAGAGCCCGCGGCGAAAGTAAATCCGGACTTAAAAAGAGGACGGATACCCTGGTGAGTGTTTTCACCGGAGTAGGCAGAGTCTTAATCGTAATTGTAGCCCTGCTTATGCTCCTTACGGAAGTAGGGGTCCCCGTCGGCCCCATGCTTGCCGGTTTCGGCGTTGCCGGCGTAGCTGTCGGCTTCGGCGCCCAGTATTTAATCAGAGACCTTATCGCCGGTATCTTCATTCTTTCAGAAAACCAGTACCGTATAGGAGACGTGGCGAAGGTAGCGGATATATTCGGAACGGTGGAAGATATTACTCTGCGGAAGACCGTCCTGCGCGACCTCGATGGCGGTGTTCACCACGTACCCAACGGAGAAATAAGGGTAGCCAGCAATTACTCCAGACATTTCTCCAGAGTCAACCTGGATGTCCCGGTGGCCTACGGGACAGACCTCGAACGTGCTTTCGACGTAATAAACCGCGTCGGGCAGGAGCTGGCGGAAGACCAGGAATGGAAAGCGAAACTGGTAACTCCGCCGAGGGCTTTAAGGGTGAATAAATTCGGCGATTCCGGAATAGACATTAAAATTTTATGCGACGTCAAGCCGGCTGAACAGTGGGCGGTTTCGGGTGAACTGAGATTACGCTTGAAGAAAGCATTCGACGCAGAAGCCATTGAAATCCCCTGGCCTCACATGAAGGTCTATTTTGGCAACGAACCACCTGATAACGGGAAGGACAGGTAGCACGGTTGCAGGAGGCGTATTATGGCGGTTAAGTCCTATTACCTTGATTCCGGGGAAAACCTTAAAACCGGCCTGAATGATGATGAAATCAAGAATGCCATAGCATCAAAAACGGGAGTACTGTGGGTGGATACAGAGGGTGATGAGGAAGACGGAATTCACGTTATGCGCGACCTTTTTAACTTCCACCGCCTGGCTATAGACGACTGCGTCGCCACGCTGGTACACCCGCCCAAGGTGGACAATTTCCAGGACTACATCTTCCTGATAGTCCACGGTATAAATTACACGGCGGAAACCGATATCGTGGAGACATCACAGGTGGAATTATTCATCGGACAGAATTTCGTGGTGAGTCACCACAGCCTGCCGATGTATAGCTGCAACGCCGTTCAGCAACTCGTGGAGGAGGATACGTATCCGTTGAAACGGGGAGCGGACTTTCTCGCCCACCAGATAATCGATACTATTATCGACAATGTAATGCCGACAATCGATATTATGAACGACATCGCCGACGATATCGAAGAAGAAGCGATACACAATCCGAGAAAAGGGACTATCGAGGAAATACTTAAGCTCAAACGCTCCACGATGCGCCTGCACCGTGTTATGGCCCCCCAGAGAGAAATACTGAACAGGTTCAGCCGCAGAGATTTTTCCATAATCTCGGAGGAAGCCCAGATATTTTACAGGGACGTTTACGACCACCTGGTCAGGATTGAAGAGCTGAACATGAATATCCGCGACAGGTCCGATAACGCTCTTTCCACATACATGTCATCAATCGCCAACCGCCAGAACGAGACGATGAAAGTACTGTCAATAGTGGCGGCTATATTTCTACCGCTAACGCTTCTTGCCGGTATATACGGAATGAATTTCGAGTATATGCCCGAGCTTACCTGGCACTGGGGCTATTTCGCGGTGCTGGGAGTTATGGCATGCGCAATTATCGGAGTTGTATGGTGGCTATGGTTGAAGAATGTTATCAGTATAGGTAAAAGACGCGTTACTTTCATCAGACCATTGAAGGTAGACCACCGCAAACTACTGGGGTACGCCGGAAAGATTACGCAAATCACCCGCGACCTCCTGGAATAAAGGGGCAAGGGTATGGACTGGACTGAAATATTAAAATGGATAGGGCTTGTGCTTGCCGCCGGTTTCGTCGGCTACTTCGGACGCTACCTGGCGATATGGATTATAGATAAAATGCGGAGAGACAGGACCTCTTCGCCCCCGCCTGAGCCTCCTGTCAGTCCGGAAATCCAGATGGAGGAAACAAAAGCCAAGCTGGAGAAAAAACTGGCAAAGGCAGAAACCAAGAAAGCAAAAAAAGCGGGGAAGAACTAGTCCTTCCCCGCTCTACTGTTTGTCATTGCGAGCCCCGATATAATCGGGGTGTGGCAATCTCTATAAATAAACAGATACCTGTTAAGCACCCCGGAATTTATCGAGGGCGAATGTCGCCCCCCTCTTCAGGAAAGCATCGGCGTCGTCCACGGTGTTCAGTACGAATCCTTTTTCCATCGCCCATGCGATATTATCGGAGGTGGTGAACATCCCGGCAGGTTTCCCTGCTTTCTTTGCTGCTTCCAGCACTTTATCGAACGCCGCCAGGTAATCGGGATTATTAAAGTCCGGCGGACCGATACCGTAACTCAGAGCCAGGTCGAAAGGGCCTATATAGCAGGCATCTATACCATCGACAGCCAGTATTTCATCCACGTTGGCTACCGCCTCTCTGGTCTCAATCTGGACGATAAGCAGTATCTCTTCATTGGCGGTCTTCATATAGTCAGGGTCGGACAGAGCCGCCCTCCTTGGTCCGTAACCCCTCAAGCCGGCGGGCGGGTAACGGCAGGCACGCACCGCATATTCCGCCTGCTCCTTCGTATTCACCCAGGGGACGAGTACGCCGTGCGCCCCGGCATCGAGAGTACGCTTGATAATCACCATATCGTTCCACTGAGGCCTGACTATCGGAGTGCAATCGGTACCGTTCATCGCCTGCATCATCAGTGTCATCGTTTCCAGTCCGATTACCGAATGCTCGCAGTCGATAAGGAGCCAGTCGAACCCCATCCTGGCAAGCGCTTCGGTTACGTCCGGGTGACCCAGACTGATAAAAGTGCCGATTACCGGCTGTTTCCTGTGCAGTTTCTCTTTAAGGATATTATTCAAAATACCACCCGCCCTATTTGTACATGGAACTAATCTGCTTATACTGGCCCCTTGTTACCAGCTCCATCAGGTCGCTTATCCGACCGGCTTCCCTTTTCTTCGTTATATTTTCTCTACCCGCCTTCATTAATGCCTCTATATCATCCGTTTCTATCTCATAAATCGCCAGGTATTTGGGTTCCCCCTCCTGCGGGGCAGTATTTTCGTAACGGGTAGCCCCGATGAAACCCGGTGTCTCAATCACATCGGGCAGATGTATGTTGTCATACCAGTCGTTAAACTCTTTTTCCTTTGCCGGGTCGGCACAGTTTGTCCCGACTACTGTGATGTATTTATCCATTTTTCTCCCTCCTTACAAAAGCAATATTATTATATATCAGGAATTATTGCCACCCGAACGGTGAAACAGCCTGTTCCCGAGGAATATATACCCGCGATATAACTGCACCGCGATTATCGACATCGTGATTTTAGGTACCCACATCCAGAAAGCGTTCAATCCGAGGATGACGAAAAGCGTCGGGTCCTCCACGATGGCGTGACTGATGCCGATGGATATGTGGAGTCTTTCCAGTTCATCCTTTCTGAATGACTGCCTCCTTGTTTCTTCCACCAGGACGGCGCTGCCGTAGAAAACACCGAATAAAACGCCCGCCATAAACATCATTGCCGTGCCCTCAGGAAGCCCCAGAATCCTCATTAAGGGCTTCAACGCCCTCAGAAGGGTGGTAATCCACCCCAGCGCCCGTAGCCAGCCTAAAATCACCATCAGGCCCATAATTATCCCGAAGATTTTAGCGATAAGTCCCAGAGTGTTTGCCGCCCACTGTCCGACGAGCTCGAAAAACGGCACCCGGACGGTAAGGTCCGCCGGCAGGACCACGCTCTGGCCGGTATCTCCCATAAACTGCGAGACGACCAGCACGGCGACAACCGCGGCGGCGATGCGGATAATGATAATCTTGGCGGCGTTTATTCCCGAACGGTGCTGGACAATCCCTTCCATAATCAGGTTGTGGGCGATGAGGGTAAAGACGGCGATGAGCGTCATCTGCGGTATTGTAAAAGTGACTTCCGTCTCTATTTATATACAGGCATAGAGGTTTATAGCCATTCGTGCGATGATGGGGAGTGCCGCTTCC
>CAZIYN010000166.1:0-5487 GCA_964543495.1 uncultured Dehalococcoidales bacterium
CTGCACGGAAGCGTCCATTAACCTGTCCGATGACGAAGAACTGATGCGATTGATGGTGGATGCCGGGTTCGATGTGGTATTTATCGGCATTGAGACACCTAACGATGAAAGCCTGGTTGAATGTACCAAGTACCAGAACCAGAACCGCAACCTTGTCGATTCTGTAAAGAAGCTCCAGCAATTCGGGATGGAGGTACAGGGAGGTTTTATCGTTGGCTTCGATAGCGACCCGGAGTCTATTTTCCAGACTCAGATAGACTTCATACAGCGAAGCGGTATTGTCACAGCGATGGTCGGGCTGCTAAACGCCCCTACGGGTACCAGACTTCACCGGCGCCTGAAGGAAGAAGGCCGCATTAACAGCTCATTCACTGGAAGCAATACCGATTTCTCACTTAATTTCAACCCGAAAATGGACTATGATAAGTTGATTAACGGATACAGGCATATCCTGGATACGATATATTCACCGAAAGAATACTACCAGCGTGTCAGGACATTCCTCCAGGTATATAAACCACCCCGGACCAAACCCGGTAAGGTACACAGCCATCAGATAAAAGCATTCTTCAGGTCTATCTGGTTCCTGGGCATAAAAGAAAAGGGCAGAAGGCACTACTGGAGTCTGTTTATTTCTTATCTAATGAAATCCCCGCCTAAATTCGCCAGGTTTATTGTCTTTTCCGTTTACGGATACCATTTCCGTAAGGTAGCTATAGCCGAGACCTGGTAACAGGAATACCAGAGCATTATCAGATTCAAGTGGAATTAACCCCCATTAAAATACCCACCGGTAGAGTTTTTTTAAATACATGTTGCATCATGCTCGACATCATATTTGACACGTTGGCACGGATTGATTATATTAGCTTGAAAATACCTGGATTAATCAGGATATAGAGGTAAGGGTAGAGGTAATAGCTTAGTGAATGACTGGCAGGTTACGGCAACCACAATTTATTGCGATGCTGTTGATGATGACGTAACCATAATTGTTAATAAGGACCGGACTACAATTTGCACCGGCTATAAGAAGTACGGCGTAAATCCTGATAAAGAAACGGTTAAAACACTCAATAAAAAAGCCAGACAACTGGGGAAAAATCTGAAGTGTGAGGGGCCGCTGGACAGCAGGGTAACCGACTACAGAGATAAACTTGTCAAAGAAGACAGGGAATCGGATTAACACTGGATAATTAACCACTACGAATATTCGCTGAGAAGGAGAAGCGATATCGTGGATACTGGAAATCAGGTAAGGTTAAGGATTGAAAACCTCTCGCTAAAATTCGGCGGAGTGCAGGCTCTAGATGGCGTCAGCTTCAACATATATGACAATGAAATACTGGCAATAATAGGACCGAACGGTGCCGGTAAGACATGCATCCTCAATTGTATAAACGGGTTTTATAAACCGCAGGGAGGCGAAATCTATTTCGAAGACCGGAGAATCACCCGGATGCGCCCGGACAGGTTAGCCAAACTCGGTATCGCCCGCACCTTCCAGAATATCGAACTGTACACAGGACTTACTTCTCAGGATAACCTCATGGCCGCCCGGCACGTGCACATGAAACAAAATTTTCTTGCCGGAGCTTTGTACTTGGGCTGGGCGAAGAGGGAAGAAATCAAACACCGCAAGACCGTGGAGTATATCATCGATTTTCTGGAGATAGCACCGATAAGAAAGACACCTGTCGGTATCCTCCCCTACGGATTACGAAAGAGAGTGGAGCTGGGAAGAGCTCTGGCTCTGGAGCCTAAAGTACTGCTCCTCGACGAACCCATGGCGGGGATGAACCTCGAAGAAAAGGAGGACATCGCCAGGTTCATTATCGACGTATTTGAAGGTCAGGGTGATACCTACCCCGATACTCCTGTCCTGAGAGACGGGATAAAATCGATAGTCCTTGTCGAGCACGATATGGGGGTCGTTATGGATATTGCCGATAGGATTGTGGTACTCGATTTCGGGCGCAAGATAGCCGAAGGCACTCCCGAAGAAGTCAGAAGGAACCCTGAAGTTATCAAAGCCTATCTCGGAGAATAAATAAATGCTGCAGGTAAATAATATCGAAGTCGCATATATGAAAGTCATCCAGGTACTGCATGGCGTATCTCTCGAGGTAGGTGACGGTAAAATAGTAGCACTTCTCGGGGCTAACGGCGCCGGCAAGACAACTACGCTCAAGGCTGTTTCAGGACTCCTGAAGACGGAAGAAGGAGAGGTAACGGACGGAAGTATCGTTTTCGACGGGCAGCGTATAGACAGGTATAACGCCGGAGATATCGCCACCCTGGGCATAACTCAGATTATGGAAGGAAGAAGGGTACTCGAACACCTGACCGTAGAAGAAAATCTGATGGTATTTGCTCTGCGGCGAAAGGACCGCGGTCAGGTAAAACGTGATCTGGATATGGTCTTTGAATACTTCCCTAAGATTAAAGACCTGCGCCATCAGACCAGCGGCTATCTCTCCGGTGGCGAACAGCAGATGCTGGTTATGGGACGCGGTCTCATGGCACGCCCCAGGCTCATGCTGCTGGACGAGCCTTCGCTGGGTCTGGCCCCGTTACTCATACAGGAAATATATGAGATTGTTAGAAGAATAAACATAGAGCAGAAAATGTCCATACTCCTCGTGGAGCAGAATGCCGGCGCCGCACTCGGCGTGGCTGATTACGGTTACGTAATGGAAAACGGCAGAGTAGTGCTGAGCGGTCCGGCGGAGACATTGAAAGACAACGAAGATATCCGGGAATTTTATATCGGACTATCGGCTATCGGTTCCAAAAAGAGTTACCGCGAAGTCAAACACTACCGGCGCAGGAAAAGATGGCTGGGATAAGAAGAAGGCATTGGGAATTATGACTTCAGAATCGGGACAGTTATATAGAGAAAAGGGCGATACCTGGCCGAAGGTATTAAGACATAATTTCCTGAAGTATGGTGACAGCCGTGTAGCCATGCGTTACAAACACTATGGAATCTGGCAGCGCTTTACGTGGAAGGACTACTACCTCGGTGCCAAATACCTGGCGCTCGGCCTGCTGTCAATGGGATTCGAACCTTCTGACAGACTACTGATTATCGGAGACAATGCCCCGCAGTGGTATTATGCCGAACTGGCAGCGCAGGCTAATCACGGGACTCCGGTGGGGTTATATCCGGACCTGACTCCTGCGGAAATAAAATATATCGCCCTGGATTCCGGCGCCAGATTTGCTATCGTTGAAGACCAGGAACAGGTAGATAAATTACTCGAAATTAAAGACGAACTTCCCGGTCTGAAAAAAATCATATACTGGGTCTATAAAGGGCTTTCGGACTATAACGACACAACATTAATCGGATATCAACAGGTGATGGATTCCGGTATCGAATATGAAAAACAACACGGGGAACTCTTCGAGCATAATATTGAAACCGGTAAAGAGGATGACGTCTGCGCTATCGTATATACCTCTGGAACTACGGAAACCAATCCTAAAGGAGCTGTCCATACATATCGGACTATGAGAGCCAGCAGCGAATACTTCCTGCATCTGGACTCCTGGCAGGAGAATGATAATATCGTGCCTATCCTGCCGCCGGGCGGAATAACCGAGCAGT
Source organism: uncultured Dehalococcoidales bacterium (assembly GCA_964543495.1). GTDB lineage: Bacteria > Chloroflexota > Dehalococcoidia > Dehalococcoidales > UBA2162 > CAYVOV01. Next base: position 3,614 of record CAZIYN010000166.1, read on the forward strand.
GGTTCGATATCGGATGCCACCTTTTATCGGCAAATATCCTTAATTTCGCCGAAGGACCGGAGACCTTTCAGGAAGATACCAGGGAAATAGGTCCGAGCATAGTATTTTACGAGGGGCGGCAGTGGGAATCTCAGGCCGGTGGGACTCAGAGAAGAATCCGGGAAGCCGATGCCCTGAAAGGGTTAGTTACCGGTATCTTCATGCCTGTCGGTTACAGGATAGCGGAACTGAGATACAACAAGCAGAAACCGGGCTTCTTCAGAAAGCTACTCTGCACATTGGCTAAAATCATTGTATTTAATCCGATAAAAGACAGCCTCGGTTTGCCGAATGCCCGTATCTGCTATACAACCGGGACCATGCTGAGCCCGGACGCTCTGAAATTCTATCATGCATTAAATCTCCCCTTAAAAAACATCTACGGGACAACAGAGGGCGGGGCTTTAACGGGTACCAGGAATGAAGATATAAACCTGGATACCGTCGGCAATATCTACAGAGGAACAGAAGTAAGAATCACGGAAAACGGTGAAATAATATACAGACAGCCCGGGACTTTTACCGGATATTATAACGACAGGGAGAAGACTGCGCAGGTACTTAAAGACGGATGGTTCTATAGCGGTGATAGCGGCTTCATTACCGAAGACGGGCACGTTATTATCCGTGACAGAGCCAGAGACCTGATTGAACTGGCAAACGGTGAACAACTTACGCCTCAACTTATCGAGAGCCGTCTCAGGTTTAGCCCGTATATCAGAGATGCCTGGGTTTTTGCCGGACCGGAAAGAGCATACTCTTCAGCGGTAATAGTAATCGATTATCAGAATGCAGGCCGGTGGGCAGGTGAGAGAAGCATAGCATACACCACTTTTACCGAACTTTCTCAGAAACCGGTAATTTACGACCTGATAGAACAGGATATCAATCGAATCAACCAGTCATTATCACCCGGAATCAGGATAAAAAAGTTTCTTAACCTTCACAAGGAATTCGACCCCGATGAGTCCGAACTGACCAGGAACAGGAGACTGAAAAAAGCCTTCCTTGAAGAACGATACAGTGCTCTTATCAATGCAATATACAGTGACAAAACCGAATTGCCCGTAGAAGTCCAGGTCAGATACAGGGATGGGCGAACGGGAGTAATAAAGACGAATATTTATGTAAAATCGGTCGAAGGAGCCACGGAATGACTTTCTTTTTACAGCTGGTTATCACCGGTTTTGCTCTGGGCATGGTATATGCTCTTATAGCGATAGGTGTAGTCGTCATTCTTAAGTGTTCAAAGGCGTTCAATATCGCCCAGGGGCACTTTGTGATGATAGGCGGATACCTGGGTTACACTTTCCTTGTAACCTTCCATTTACCCATCTGGGCAAGTCTGCTGGCAGCAATAGCGGTAGCTATAGTATTAGGCTTATTGATTGAACGCCTGACACTTCGCCCGCTGGTGGGCCAACCGATACTTGCCGTGATAATGATGACAATAGCCCTGGCTACCGTGCTGGAGGGAGTCGCCACCCTTATCTGGGGTGGAGAATACAAAGCCTACCACGGGGTATTGCCTACCTTAACCCTGCAGGTAGGCGACCTGTCCATACCGTCCGAGTCATTAATCGGAATAATAATATCTGTTGTCGCAGTTGCGGTACTTATGATTCTGTTCAACTACACAAAGAGCGGGCTGGCGATGAGGGCTACTGCCGAAGACGAACAGGTGGTACAGAGTGCAGGGATTAAAGTAACCACGGTCTATGCTTTCTCCTGGGGAATTGCCTGTGTACTCGGAGTTATCAGTGGTATTCTCCTGGGGGGTGTATCCGGTGTTATGGTATCGCTTGCCGAGGTTGGAGGAAAAGCATTCGCCGAAG
>CAZIYN010000167.1:0-5448 GCA_964543495.1 uncultured Dehalococcoidales bacterium
CTTGAAAAACTCGTCGAGGGTCTTACCCGTTACAACTTCGAGGACGACGCCGATTACAGGAAAGCCGACGTGGTATTCGAATACTGTGCCCGGATGGAAGCTGAGCGGCAGCTTTGCCTGTGCCTCGACTGTTTCCTTAAGAGGGTCGGAGCGCTTCATCGGGTTCGGCAGCCATCCGGGGTCGGTAATGATATTTCTGTATTCGGTAAGATACTGGATGGGTGCCCTGCTGGCTGTAGCGAGACCGGTCGTATTACGCAGGCAGTCGCGGACCGTAATTTCCCGGTTGGCGGGAATTGTGGGAATCATTCCCGGACCACCGCCGCGGCGTTCCCCGGGGGGGTCGAGTGCCCTGACCACAGGGTTCATAAACGACGGCAGGAACTTTGAAATCGGGTCGTCCAGTGTGAGAAGCCCTTCCTCGACACAAATCATCGTAGCCGCACCGGTAATCGCTTTGGTGTTCGACCACAGGCGGTAAATGGTGTCTTTCTGTACCGGTTTTTTTGTCTCTGTATCCATATAGCCCTGGGCTTCGAAATGGACGATTTTCCCATGCCGGGCTACCAGTGTTATAAGATTGGGTACGACCCGGTTATCAATATAAGTCTGCATGGTCGGACGTATGCCGGCCAGTCTTCGGGATGAAAAGCCGACTTCCTCCGGTTCGGCAAAAGGAAGAGGCCGGTTGTCTTTTTTATCAGCACCCATAGTACTCCTCTCTGTATATGACGGTCTGATTTCAGGGAATTATATGCCAGCTAGACAATAGGCGTCAACAAGTCTGCATATCAAACGGATAAGCAAAAGATACAATCGAAAAGTAGGGCACTATCGAGTCTGCCTAATTTTACAAATAGTTAACCCTAAAACCCATTGACAAAGGGTTAACCCTAATAAATGTATTTGACAAACTTATCCTAAATTGCTATACTCTCTATCAGAGGTATAGCAATTACAGAAATATTTTGTTGAGATAGTAGAATAAACCAAGTGCTGTTTGGAAATCGGAGGGGATTAAAATGATGAATGATGATGATTTTGAAAAACGACTTAAAAAATTAATATCTGATACCCAGGATGAAATAAATAAGGTTGATGATGAAATTGAACTTCTTGGAGATAAACAATCAGATCTTGTAGAAGAACTGTATTCTTACGAGACCTCACTAAAAAATTATCTCAAGAGAACAGGAGCTGAGATAGAAGATGGTCAGCCTGTATGGGAAGAGTTACTAAAGAACTGTAACACACATAAGCAAAGACTTCTTTGTATAGCGGAACAAAATTCAGGAGAACTCAGGTTTAATGATGCGGTAAATATTATCTATAACGGGCATTATATTACTTCAAAATCACGTTCAAATGCTTATGTACAATTGTACCAGATTATTGAAGAAATGGTTGGTAAAGGCGAAATGGAAAAGATTAAGCGTGGAATATATAAAATAACGCAACGAGGTCGCCTTATTTAGTTAGACAAGTCCGAGCTGGAGAGACAGCCTGCTTGAATACTAGAGGGGATGGAATGTCTCAGTTTTTTGCGGAACCGCACCATTCCATCCCCGTAGGAGGTTCGCTTGATGATTTATGTCATACTAGCAGCTTGGTTGATAGTCCAAGTACCCTTATTATAATACCGCCCTCGAAAGAGGGCAATCGCCCATTTTACTGATTTTACATAGGTAAGTCCGATATGGAAATCAGTCCAGCAGTATATCTTTCAGAGTCTTGAGGTTGACTACGTCTTCCCGGTTATATGCCAGCAGTATATCCAGAGCTTCCCGGTCATAATCGTTAACATATTTCCACCAGAGCCTTACAGCCTCGAACCCGTTCACTTCAGTCAATTCACGGCTGATACCGAGTTGTTTCTCAACACCCTTGAACCCGCCGTATAAGTTCCTGTTCCAGCAGTCGAACATCAGGTCCTGGTGGTCGAATATATCGGCGAGGTTTACTCCGATACGTGAATGGATAAACGGTAAATCGAAACGCATGCCGTTGTAGGTATATATTCTGGTTACGCCTTCAAGCGCTTCCATCAGGCTGACATCCGTTATTTCTTCACCCACAAGCTGGACAACGCTTGTTTTTTCTCCATCGCAGAGGTATATCCCGATTACCGTGATTTCATTATTGAAGGGAGACAGCCCGGTGGTCTCTATATCCAGGTAGGCTTCTATACCGGTATTCAATCCATATCACCCGCAGTAAATATTATGCTGTATTATACAATAAAACGGGCAGACCTGAACGCTGCCTGATTCAGGTCTGCCCGTTTCCGAAAAGAGAAATATAAAGGTCTAAAAGAGCCTCTAGCTCGCGAATTGTCCGCAGATTACAAGTTCCGGACCGGCGGAAGTTTCATCGACATCTATTGTAATACCGGCAAGTTTATCGGCAAGTTTATTATTGATTACAAGTATGCTTTCACCTTTATGTTCGATTATTTTGTCTTCCGATTCTTCGATGTCGATACCGATTCCGAGTTCACCGCCACCTCTGTCACACAGTCTTAATCTTGCCTGTGGCATTTCGACATAGGTGTCCAGTATATTCTTCAGTTTCTGTTTTGCCTGCTCGGTAATATTCAGCATTTCCGCATACTCCCTTTGGGTATAACCCTTTAACTGTGAAATATTGTAAACACTACGCCTTAAATCCATGTTAAAATTCCTGCGATATAATTAAAAAGAGCTTAAAAAGGGATTACAATACCGTTACAGTTCCGGCAGATGAAATCTTCATATCGGAAGCCGTATTTACCGGTGAAAAGAATAATGGTATATTCAAAATGAAGGCAAGGATATGAGTACGCTTGGAATTATACTTATCGTAATCGGGGTCATTCTAATATTCGTGAGTCCGAGGTCGTTTCGTCCGAGGATAACTCGAACCGGACTCAGGATAAGAGGACTTGCCGGACCGGTATTGATTATTCTCGGAATACTGATTCTCACAGGTGTGATAAAGTAAGCCGGTATATCTATCCCTGTAACTGCAGTTTTCTATCCCGCTGCAGCAAAATAGATGAGACAATCGTTATTACTCCGAAGCAGATTCCGACTATAAAAGCGATGTTGTAGTTGCCTGTATTATCGAAAATAACTCCGCTTAAAGGCGCCCCGATAGCGCCCCCGATTGTGCCTATCATCATAACCGTCCCGAAAATCATCCCCAGAGATTTCATGCCGAACATTTCTGCCGCACAGATTGTCCAGAGCGGTATGGTAGCACCGTGAAAAATTCCGAATACTACGGCAAACAGGTAGAACATCCATACCTCGCCGGCAACGAGAAGCCAGGCGATGGACAGGGTGAACATCAGAAGGTTGATTGTCAACAGACGCAGGCTTCCAATCCGGCTGGCAAAGAAACCGGCGGATAACGTCCCGAAAACACCGGCAGCGGCGAGTATCGATAAAATACCGGCGGAAACGACCGACGGAACTCCTTTATCTATGGCATTGGGCACGATGTGGACGACTATTGTCTGTAAACAGAAAATGAAGCCGAATTGAGTCACTGCGAAAAGCCAGAAACGTCGCGATTTCAGAGCTTCCCTGAAAGAAATACCTTCGGTTAAGGTATCGACCGAAATTTCTTCTTCAGGTCTGGCTTCTCCATATGGCTGAAGTCCTTTGTCACCGGGATTTCCTTTTAGCAGAAATGAAAACGGGAGTGCCAGAACAAGCCGTATTATTCCAAGGACTACGAATGCTGTCTTCCACGCGTAGACGTCAACCAGCCACTGTGCCAGCAACGGCGACAGAATCGAGCCGAAGCCGAATCCCGATATGGGAATCGCGATTGCTATGCTCATCCTCGTTGCAAACCATCGGGGAATTGTAGTGTTTATCGGAACGATGGTACCCCCGAGTCCGATTCCAAAGAAGACTCCCCATATCGCATACACCTGCCACAGAGCAGTGATGCGGGACATCAGGACGAAGCCGATTGCCATCGCTACACTCCCGATGGCAATGGGAAGTCCCGGCCCGTAGCGGTCGCTGATTCTACCGGCGATTGTGGCGAGGAGTCCGGCTACCAGTATTCCCGCCGAAAACGCTGCTGACAGAGTTCCCCTGTCCCAGGAAAATTCCCCGGTAAGAGGGGTCAGAAAAACACCGAACCCGTAGATTGCCAGCGAATTTGTTGCGAAGATAAAGAATGCGCTGACGACGATTATCCATCCGTAATGTAGCTTTCTCAAATCGAAATAATATCCCGGTATGAAAATATGCGGAAAAGTATCCGCACCGTTTTCCCTGTTCCATAATACCCTTTTTCAGAAGTTATTGAAACCGGTTGGTGGCTTTTTCAGGTCGTGCTATGATTGATTCAGAGGCTATTCGGGAGGGTAAGATAATGAAAGCTATCGGTATCTCGGGAAGTCCGAGGAAAAACGGCAATACGGAAATAATAACAGGTTATATCCTTCAAGCGATAAGGGAAGAAGGAATCGAGACGGAACCGGTGTCTCTCTCAGGACTCGATATACGTCCCTGCACTGCCTGCGGAGCCTGTAATAATGATGAGACCTGTCCAATAAAAGACGACCTTTTTTCGGTATATGAAAAAATGAAAGAATCGGATGCTATTGTGCTGGCAACTCCCGTTTACTACGGCTCGGCAACGGCTAATATGAAGGCGTTAATGGACAGGGCGGGTTTTATCGCCGGTCATAACGGCAGGCTGTTCGAGGGAAAGGTAGGCGGACCCTATACGGTTGCCCGTCGCTCCAGCCAATTTTTCACGCAGGCGCAGCTTACATTCTGGTTCCATACACTCGGTTTCTTCATGCCCGGCTCGATTCACCCCAATATGGCTTTCGGCAGGGAAAAGGGCGAGGTAGAAGAGGATACGGAGGGGATAGAGACGGCATGGAGGTTTGGTAAGAATATAGCTTTCCTGCTGAAACAACTGAAGAAGTAACTATCAACGATATTTTGACAGGGCTTGGCTGTAAAGTTAAGATGTTTCTAAAGGTACACTTGCACTGTATCTTAACAACACCGGATTTATGCGGGGGGACCGGATGAATTTCTCATTAACTGAAGAACAAAAAATGCTGCAGCAGCGGATAAGAGAGTTTGCCAGAAAAGAGCTGGAGCCGGCAGCGCTGGAGATGGAAGAGAAGGAAGAATTTCCTATGGCTAACTTCCGGAAGCTGGCCGAGCTGGGTTACGCAGGAGCGACAATCCCGGAGAAATACGGCGGAAGCGGCCTGGATAAGGTCTCATACGCTATCGCTATCGAAGAAATCTCACGCGCCTGTCCTTCAACGGGGGGTATTTTTTCCACGCAAAATTCACTTGTCTGCGAAAACCTTCACCACTTTGCAAACGAAGAACAAAAACGGAAATACCTGATACCGCTGGCAAAGGGAGAGAAAATCGGCTCCTTCGCCCTGACGGAAGCCAATGCGGGCAGCGATGCCTCGGC
>CAZIYN010000168.1:0-5436 GCA_964543495.1 uncultured Dehalococcoidales bacterium
ATCCTGACGAACCTGGCACCCTTATCGGCGGCATTGATATCGATAGTGCCCGATTGCACCATCGGCTGATTAGCCCAGATACCTACCACCCGCCCGTTAAAGCGGGCGAAGCCGGTGATGACCATCTTGGCGTGTTCCTTCAGTATTTCATAAAAATAGCCATCGTCGACGATGGCTTTAATCACTTTGTACATATCATAAGGTCTTCTGGGGCTGTCCGGGATGATGGTATTGAGTTCCGGGACTTCCCTGTAGGGGTCGTCCTTCGTTTCAATTCGAGGGGGTGTTTCCACGTTGTTCGACGGCAGCAGCGCCAGGAGCTCCTTTGTCTTGTCGAGAGCGTCTTTATCGTCATCGGCGATAATATGCGTCTGGCCCGATTTGACGGCGTGGGCTTTCCAGCCGGAGAGTTCTTCCAGTGAAATCTGTTCGCCGAGCTGGGCTTCCACGATGGCGGGACCGGCAATACCCATAAAGCCGGTGTCTTTGCACTGTACGAGGAAGTCCTGCATAATCGGGTGATAAGCCTGGCCTCCGAGGCAGGGCCCCATGAGCAGGGCAATCTGGGGGACTATTCCAGAAGCCCTTATCTGGGCTTTAAAAAGCATTCCATAGGCTTCGAGGGTGTCCATTCCTTCCTGAAGGCGGGCGCCTCCGGAATCATTCATCCCCACGACCGGCCAGCCCATTTCCTTGGCGAAATTGATTGCCCGGATTTCCTTCAGTCCGTGGTATTCGCCGAAGGTCCCGGCGAGAGCCATATAGTCCTCGGCGAAGGCAACGACGGGTCTGCCGTTTACCAGTCCGTATCCGGTTACCACTCCTTCCGCAGGCACTTCTCTCTCCGCCATACCGAAGTGGATGGTGCGGTGCTTGACGAACAGGCCTATCTCGGTGAAAGTGCCGGGGTCGAAAAAGTAATCGATTCTCTCCCTTGCCGTCCACTGTCCAGCGTTGTGGCGCTTTTCTATGGCGGCGGCACCGCCCATTTCCATTATTTTTGCCCGTTTACGTTTATATTCCTCAATCAGTTCTTCAGTTGTCGCCATTTTTCATCTCCCCCTGATTTCAGCTTATATAGTATTTATTTCATACAACGGTCACCGTGAAGGCAGTTAAAGACCCATCTCCCGGGCTACCGCCTCCCGGTGGAAATCGGAACTGCCATAAGAAAGCTGAGCCGACTTTGCCCGTTTAGTATAATACTGCAGGTCATGGTCGATGGTAACGCCGATGGCACCGTGAATCTGGTGGGCAAGGGCGATAAACCTCTCGAAAGACTCGTTGATGAATGACTTGGCTTCAGACACCTCTTTATGGCAGGGTATGCCTTCGCTCAGCATCCAGGCCGCCTGATAGGTACCGTACCTTGAGGCGTCGACATCAATCGCCATATCGGCGCAATAGTGCTGGATTACCTGGAAGGCGCCGATAGGCTGGTCGTACTGCTTTCTTTCTTTTGCGTATTCGACGGTCATTTCCAATACGGCTTCCATAGCTCCGACCATCGTGCAGCATCTGGCTATAGCTGCTTTTTCAACAATGGTCCGGACTATTTCCCAGCCTTTGTCCGGTCCACCCAGAATATTCGCTTCTGGGACTTTAACTTTATTAAAGACGACCTCGCACTGCTTGTCGTTGGGCATCGTTATCAGCGTCTTGATGCCGATGCCTTCGCTCTTCGCGTCGACTATGAAAACGGTGATACCGTTTTCCGAAGTCCTGGCCGGGCAGATGATGTAGTCGGCAACAGCGGCGTCCGGCACGAAGAGCTTGGTCCCTTCGATTACATAGCTGCCGCCTTCGGCGGTTGCTTTAACCTGAATAGATGAATCGTCATAACCGCCGCCTGCTTCGGTGATGGCCGCGGTGAATATAGCCTCGCCGCCGGCAATTCTGGGCAGGTATTCCTGCTTCTGCTCGTCGGTCCCGGAGTCCATTACAGGTAGTCCGCCGAGGACCACCGTGGACAGGAAAGGACCCGGCAGACATGCCCGTCCGGTCTCTTCCAGCAGGACGGAGAGGTCGAGGAAGCTCATCTCGCTACCGCCGTATTTTTCGGGAAAGACCAGCCCCATCCAGCCCAGGTCCGCCATTTCCGCCCACATTTCGAGCGAGTGACCTTTCTCGTCTTCCTCCATCTCTTTTACGAATTTCTTGGGGCACTTGTCCGTAAGGAAGTCCCGAGCCATTGTTTTTAACATTTCCTGTTCTTCAGAAAGAGTAAAATCCATTATTAATCTCCTTTAATCCTTTCCCGGTAAAACTAGATGGTCGGCAGTCCGAGCCCTCTGGTAGCGATTACGTTTCTCAGTACTTCAGAGGAACCGGCCTGCAGGCTGTAGCCTTTGGAACCGAGGTACGAATGTGACGCCATTCCGAGGATGGGCGAGTATTCGGACCCGGCTACAAGCTGTCCGTAAAGACCGAGAATTTCAGTGGCAACGCTGGCGAGGTGCTGCTCGAAGGCGGTGCTGTAGACCTTGGCTTTAGAGGCTTCGATATTGGGGGCTTTGCCTTCTTCCATTACCATAACCACCCGGTAGGTAAGGAGGCGCCCCATATCGAACTCAATCTGAAGCTGTGCCAGTTTCTGGCGGATTAAGGTATCATTTGAAAGGTATTCGCCGTTCCATTTAGTCTCTTTAGCGAACCTGACTATGGCATCGAACAGGGGATAATTACCCATAAGACGTTCAAGTCCGGCCCTTTCGTAATCGAGCTGGTTTACCACCTGGTAGAAACCGCGGTTCTTTTCCCCGATGAGGCAGCTCTTCGGGATTCTTACCCCGTCAAAAAATACCTCCGCCCAGGCGGTGCTGCCGGTAATATCGATTGTCGGCGTAATGGTTATTCCGGGCAGAGAAGTATCTATGATAAATTCGCTGATGCCCCGGTGTTTCGGCGCATCGGGGTCGGTCCTGGCTACGAGATAGAGGTAGTTCATGAACATACCGCAGCTCGTCCACATTTTCTGGCCGTCGAGTATAAATTCGTCACCGCTTTCCGTGGCTTTCGTTCTCAGTGACGCCAGGTCGGAGCCGGCTTCGGGTTCACTCAGGCCGAGACCGACGTACGCTTCTCCTTTAAGAATCCTGGGGAGGTACTCTTTTTTCTGTTCTTCAGTACCGAAGTTCAGGATTGAGCCGCCTATCTGGCGGTCGGCAAACCAGTGGCAGGCCGCCGGAGCCCCGTAGCGGAGTATCTCCTCAGTCAGAATCATCCGGTCCGTGTGGGACCGTCCCTGTCCGCCGTATTCCTTGGGCCACATCAGGCCAAGCCAGTGTTTTGCGGCTAACTTTTTGGTGAATTCAGGCGAATATCCCTGTATCCAACCGTCGCAGCTCGGTTCCCAGGCGCCGTCTTTGATTTCCTGTTCCAGAAAATCCCTGACCTCCCGCCTGAATTGTTGCTGCTCTTCGGTGAACTGAAAATCCATTCCGTTATCTCCTTTTCCCGGGACTGTATATTATAAAAGAGTTATCTCATAATAGCGGGTCACGGCTGACAACGGTTTCGGAGGAGGGAAGCGATTTATGAAAGCAACCAGACCCGTATTATCTTACACGATTTTGCGTTAAACTTAAAGGGATTTTACCGAAATGAGTTAATATTCGACTCCGGCCGATAACTTTTATTTATATAGATTGCCGCGTCACCCCCGATTACATCGGGGGCTTCCTCGCAATGACAAAGGAAGCTGACCAGATGTAAACTGAACAGAAAATATCGGATTGGTGTAAGAACTGGTTGTCTGTTGTATAATACGGTTTTAAAGAGAAAGGTACAGTTTACGCCGCTAAGCCGGGCAAGGAGTGAATACAGATGAATGAAGTACTGTTATACACAGGGTCGGGCATAATTATCGCCTGGGGGATAGCCCATCTGGTACCGACAAAGCCGATAGTAAGCGGATTCGGCGAGATATCCGCAGACAATAAAAAGATACTGACGATGGAACTGATAGCGGAAGGACTTACCCTCGTCTTTCTCGGAGTCCTCGTCCTGCTGGTCACGCTTATCGGCGGCGCCGGTAACGAAGTATCCAAACTTGTGTTCTGGATTTCAGCCGGGATGCTGCTTATTATGGCGCTGCTTACGGCTCTGACCGGCGCCAGGACTTCGGGTATACCATATAAAATCTGCCCATTCGTGAAAACAACCGTTGCCGTGCTGGTTATACTGGGTATTCTGCTGTAATGAATAAAATGAATGAAGAACTGATAGCTCCCTGCGGAATTAACTGCAGCGTGTGTAAATACTATTTGGCCAGAGAAAGGGGACTTTATAAGACAAAGTCCGCGGGATGTACCGGCTGCATACCGGGTGACAGTGACTGCAGGATAATAAAGGACTGCGAGGAATTCGGTAAAAACAACTACCGGTTCTGCTACGAATGCGGCGATTTCCCCTGCGAGAGAATCGGCAGGCTGGAAAAGCGGTATGCTGCAAAATATAATACCGGCGTAATTGTGAATTTAACGCGAATACAGAAAATGGGATTAAGTAAATGGCTTACCGAAGAAGAAGAAAAGTGGAAGTGCCCGGAGTGCGGCGGGAGGGTATCCATGCATACCGGCACCTGTTTCGATTGCGGGTCCGATAGCTGGGGGAAACAAAATGCTTGACGAGATGTATGAAAAGGATGCGGATATTTCCGCCGTGACGGAGAAAGCGCTGGCGGACGAAGGGCTGCTTTCCGAGATACTGGACGGGCTGAATGAGAAGAACGAGACTCTGAGATACAACTGCCACAAAGTACTCATAAAAATAAGCGAGGAACACGGAGAGGTCCTTTATCCTCACTGGGGCTATTTCGTCGAACAACTGGACAGCTCCAATACCTATCACAAACTGAGCGCCGCCCAGCTAATCGCGCGTTTATGCGCGGTAGATAAAGAAAGCAGGTTCGAGAGCATCTTCGATAAATACATCGACATGCTTTGCGATAAGGGGACGGTGCTGGCGGCTTACATAGCCCTGAACACGGGCAGGATAGCCGCGGCGAAACCGCACCTGAGGAAAAAGATAGCCGGCATCCTGCTGGATATCGACCGTATCTACCAGGGGAAACAGCTTGAGATGACCAAGGCGTATGTAATCGAGGCTTTCGATATGTTTTACGAAGAAGCCGAGGATAAGGAAAAGATAAAAGAGTTCATCAGCGGAATGCTTGACAGCAGCAGTTCCAGGACCAGGAAAGCAGCGAAGGCATTTCTGGATAGGTGGGGTTAGGCTGCATCAGGTTAAAGAGCGACATTTCCTTTATTCGGAAGTAGAGATTGCCGCCCTTCGACAGGCTCAGGGTAAACTTCCTCGCAATGACATCACCAACCAATACCGGATAGTACCGTTCTTTTCGCGAATTAACAAAGGTGCGGTATAATAGAGTATCGGCGGTGTTCAGCCGGTAAATATGAACCACCCGAATCCAAT
>CAZIYN010000169.1:0-5400 GCA_964543495.1 uncultured Dehalococcoidales bacterium
GTTGCGTTCGTCCTTCTTTGAGGGCTATCTCTCTCAAAGTATCCATAAACTTGACGATATCGATTTCATTCGGGCACCTGGTAGCGCAGGTCTCGCAGCTGGCGCATAACCAGTAGGAGGTGCTGTCGAGTACTTTATCCTTGAGACCCAGTAGTGTCATCCTGATTATCTGGTGGGGGGCATAGTCCATAACATAAGCTACCGGACAGCCGGAGCTGCAGGCAACGCACTGGTAGCACCTTTCCAGGCTCGACCCGCTCTTTTCCTTTACTTCCCCGGCAAAAGAGAGGTCGGCTTCTTCCTTACCCTTATCGTTGATGAGACGGAGCGTCATTTTTCACCAATCCATTCGAGTTCGTCTTCTTTAAAAGCAGTCGGAGGAAGTTCTTCTTCAAGGCTTCTCCCCGGTACATATTCGAACAGTTTCTGCACCTTATCGCCGATTAGCTGGAATATTTTAAGCAGCGGGATACTGCTCGGACAGGCCTCTTCACAGGCACCGCAGCCGATACAGGAAGCCCCCATATGGTTCATCCTGGTCAGGTGGAAAAGCAGGGTATCGGTAGGCATCCTTATGGCGCCTTTCTTTTCCGCCAGTCCCATATACTTCTCGGCTTCGAGTTCGAAGGTAGGCGACTCGAAGAAACATTCACGGCAGTAGCAGACCGGACAAACAGCCCGGCAGTTGTGGCAGTTGATGCATGGAGCGAAAACAGCCGAGATGTTGTCTATACCGCCGATTTCTTCCGCAGTCTTTTCAAAGAACGCTTTACGCTTCTCTTCCATATCTGCAACAGCCTTATCGACCGCTTCCCGTCTTTTTTGCGCCTGACCGCTGTCGTCCTCGGCAGACAGTCCGAGCTCTTCGAGAACCTGGACTCCTCTTTCAGTATCTGCCTGGACGAGGATTTCCTTAGAGGCATCCAGCCCGGTCAGGCCTATTACGATATCGGCCGTCATCGGTTCCGTATGAGCACATATCCGGCATCCTGCCCTGAGTTTGGCTTCCTCTTCCGCACTCCTGCCCGCCGCGGCTTTCACGAAATCATCGGAAGTCTTCTCAGCAGCATACAATTCGTATTCCTCAACCGGGTAAGTGCCCGGGCAATCGATTCCAATCAGCAGGATACCGTCAAGCTGCGCCTGCCGCAGTTTTACCAGCTCTACAAGCGCTCTCATCTCGCAGGGTCGCATAACTACCGCTGTTTTCCTGTCTACAGTCGTAATCCTGGTCATGGACTGTAAAATACGTGCCGAGACTACCGGCATAACCGGAGCGAACACATCCGCCTGCTCGAGATATCCGGCATCAGTTACCAGGGTCTGCACGACATCATTATTCGAAGGGTGCTTCACCGGGACCATCACCGCTTCCACTACCTTTTTCTCAAGCAGGTCTTTAAGGAAAGCGTTGACCGCGCTGCGTATCTGTCCGTTCTCAACCGGTAAGGTTACACTTTTCGCCATTCTATCTTCTCCTAAAGAGCCCAGTTGGCTGCAAGAGCACTTGGACCCTGCTTCTTCGTTTCTTCTGTAATATCCCTTACAGCCTGAGCGAACTCCGGTCCCTCACTGGCGCTAATCCACCTAGCCCAGATACGATTATCCTCCAGACCGAGAGCTTCGAAAATCGCCTTCAGCATGGCGATACGCCTTCTGGCTTTGTAGTTACCGGAAATGTAATGGCAGTCGCCGGGGTGACATCCACCCACCATTACCGCATCGGCACCCGAAAGCAGCGCTTTAATAATATATACGGGGTCGACGGTCCCACTGCACATCACCCTTATCGGGTGCAGGTTCGGCGGATACTGCGCCCTCGTGGTTCCCGCGAGGTCGGCAGCGGAGGCCGTGCACCAGTTACAGAGAAATCCTATTATCTTCGGCTCGAATTCCTCACTTTTTTTAGCTTTGAATACCGGTTTAGCCTCTTCCTCTTCCTTGGTCCCTTCTTCTTTAGCTTCTTCCACGACTTCGGGTCCTTCTACCTCTTCTACATTCTCATTATTCTCTTCAGCCATCATCTCACCCCTTTGCTTTTATACAGCCCTAAAGGGCGGCATCAATCATTGAAAATACCTGTTTGTCCTTCAGGCCTCTGAGTTTAGCGGCTGAATTGGGACAAACGGCTACACAGGCACCGCATGCCTGGCATAATGCTTCCTCTACCACGGCGACTTTATTTTCGTCATCCATCCATCTGGCATTGAAAGGACAGGTGGTGACGCAGAGACCGCAGGCACTGCACCTTCTGGCGTTTACTTCCGAGACTATTCTGCCGGATTCAAGCATCTCCCTGCTCAGAATACCGGCTGCCCTCTGGGCGGCAGCCTGCGCCTGAACTATTTCTTCTTCCAGGTTTCGCGGAGCATTCGCCCGTCCGCATATAAAAACACCGTCGATTACCGAATCGACCGGGCGGAACTTGGTATCCACCTCTTTGAAAAAGCCGTCTGCGGTAAGTTCCAGTTCGAGAAGTCCGGCAATACCGCTGTTATCTCTGGCTATTATTCCCGTGCTCAGTACCAGAAGGTCGGCTTCTATTTCCAGTTTTCCGGGTACGGACGGGTCGTTTACAACCACAGATATGACCTTATCCCCGGTTTTCACTTCCGGCTTTTCTTCCGGTTCGTAGCGCAGGAAAAGGACTCCCGCTTCTCTTGCCTGAGTGTAATACTCTTCCCTGAAAGCGTAGGTCATAACGTCACGGTTAAGTATGATTACTTCCGTTTCCGGGTTCTGCTCTTTAATTTTCAGCGCGTTCGCAATAGCGTCCGAACAGCAGGTGCGGTTGCAGTAAGGATGCTCTCCATCCCTCGAGCCCACACACTGAATCATCACCACGGTCGAGGCTTCGAGGCCGCTTTCGGCAAGTTTTTTCTGTAATTCCTTCTGGGTAATGACTCGTTCATACTCACCGTAACCGTACTCGGCAGGCTGATATTCCTCGGCACCGGTGGCGATTATCACCGCACCATGCCCGATAGTGGTGATTTCCTCGCCCTTTTTAATTCTTGCAGTGTAATTTCCGGCATGACCGGTTATTTCCACCACCTCCGATTCCAGATAGGTGGTGATATTTTTATTCGATTTCACCTGTTCCAGGATATCTTTCATATACTCCTGCGGGTCTGGACCGCATAAGTTCGAATACGTCTCCCTGACATGACCGCCGAGTTCGGATGATTTTTCCACCAGGTGGATTTCGTATCCCTGCCCGGCAAGGTTCAGAGCGGCGACCAGCCCTGATATGCCCCCGCCGATGACCAGTCCGGCACTGTTTACCGGGACCGATAATAATTCGTAAGATTCCCTCGCTTTGAGGTTTTGCACTGCAACCGCCAGCATACCGATAGCTTTCTCGGTAGCCAGTGTCTGGCTGTCTTTGTGCACCCAGGCTAACTGCTCCCTGAAATTAACCAGCTGCCAGAGCGACGGATCGATCTCGGCTTCCTGCAGCGCCTCGTTGAAAAGCCTGTAATACCTGTAAGGAGCACAGGCAGCTATAATCACCCGGTTGGCTCCCGATTTCTTCACTGAATCTTTCAGTTTATCAACCGATTCAAGAAGACAGAGGTAATCGACCTGTTCGACACTTACGACACCGGGCAGGTTACCGGCGTATTCAGCCACTTTTTCCATATCCATCGCCGAAGGAATAATATCGCCGCACTTGCAGAGGTAAATGCTTATTTTACTCTCTTCATCACCGGTGTTCGCTTCCGCATCTGCTTTTCTATCCACTCCCTGATTCCTTGCGGATGCCAGCAGTCCGGAAGATTCGGCAGCAGCGGCGCCCGCCTGGAGAACTGTCTCCGAAATGTCAGCCGGCGCAGCCGCAGAACCGCAAATATATATACCCTCTCTGGAAGTCAAAACCGGCGAATAGCCGGTATTTTGTATAAAGCCCCATTTATTGACGTCGACGCCGAGAATTCCGGCAAGTTCGGCGACGCTCCCGGACGGGCACTGGGCAACAGACAGCACTACAAGTCCGTACTCACTGTTGATTAGGCTTCCGTCTTCGGCCCTCGCCACCAGCATCAGGTCATTCGTTTTAGGGTTCTGCCTCAGAGTGGAGACCCGGCAGCGGGTAAATTTCACGCCAAGTTCCTGCGCTTTCATATAGTAACGGTGATAGTCCTTGCCGAAAGCGCGCATATCCATATAGAAGATGGTTACGTCTATCTTCGGATTAAGCTCTTTAATCAGAATCGCTTCTTTGAGAGCATACATACAGCAGGCTGCCGAGCAGTAATTTCGTTTCATATCTCTGGAACCGACGCATTGCAGTATGGCGACGCTCTTTGGTGATTTACCGTCCGACGGACGGAGAAGCTGCCCCGAGGTCTTCCCGTTCGAAGATAGCAGTCTCTCAAGCTGGATATTATTTACCACGTTGGGATAGCGGTCGAAGCCGTACTGTCCCATCTGTGTGGAATCGAACTCATCGAAACCGCTGGAGACTATAATTGCTCCCGCTTCAATCGTGCGCGATTCATCGGGTAATTCGAGGTCGATTGCATCCGTAGGGCAGACCTCTACACATTTACCGCACTTCGTGCAGCTTTCTTTATCGATAGCAAATATATTGGGAACTCCCGAAGGATTCCTGACATAGATTGCTTTCCTGTTCTGCAGACCTTCGTTAAATTCATCGGGCACTTCGACAGGGCAGATATCCGCGCAGAGCCCGCAGGCGGTGCACCTTTCCAGCTTGACCAGTCGCGACCCTGTGGTAACGGAGACGCTGAAGTTGCCGGCCTCACCTTCCACTTTATCGATAACCGTCTTCGGTACCAGTTCAATATTGGGATGGTAAATATCGCGGCGCAGGCAGTACTGCGAGCATTCGTCTCTCGAAAAAACAGGAAGCAGTTTGCACATTTCGCACTGGTTATCGGGAAACCACTTGTCAAGCTGTGGTATAGTTCCGCCGAAACCAGGACTCTTATCAACCAGGTATACCTTGAAGCCCGATTCCGCGAGGTCGAAGGCAGCCCTGATACCGCCGACTCCGGCACCGACAACCACAACCGCTCCTATTTTATCTTTAGCCATAAACCGCTATCCTGCCAGTCCTGAATATTCTTTCGTTGCAGTATCGATTACGTCCATTATCTGCTTGGGACTAAAGTTCTTGAGCTGTATCGCCTTTGAAGGACATATCACCGCACAGGCGCCGCAACCCTTGCAGACCGCACCGTTCACCCGGGCAATCTTAGTCCTGGGATCGACTTCCACGGCACTATATGCGCAAATAGCTTCACAGTAACCGCACCCGCTGCATACCTCTTCATCCACGGAAGCAATAGCCGCTTCCATTTCCACGCTTCCCCGGGCAATCATCGCCAGCGCCCGGGCGGCCGCTCCCGTAGCCTGGGCTACGGTATCCACAAC
>CAZIYN010000170.1:0-5399 GCA_964543495.1 uncultured Dehalococcoidales bacterium
AAAATCCGGTACAACAGACCACGATGAGTGTACCATGCTCGCAAAGGGGTGGGCGCCATTGCCGCAATGAAGACCACCACCCCCTATATACATATTGGAGGGACCTTTACACGCAACACCGATAGCCCTTGAACCGACGAGAGCCGGAAGACTTCTAACCGTAGTACTTCCTGTCAACAGTTTTTTAGGATTTTCTTCGATTATCTTTTTAAAGCGGGGAACAATTTCTCCGAATGCTTCTTCCCAGGTGATTTCTTTCCATTCAGGGTCGACAAACAGACCTTTTTCCGGATTGGTCCTTTTTAACGGTACGTTCAGCCGGTTGGGGTCATACAGCACCTGAAGACCGGAGAGACCTTTTGCACATAGACCGCCTTCGGAGCCAAGGGTGCTATTCTGGTTTCCTCTGATTTCAACCGCTACCCCGTTTACTCTATGAACTTCAATGGCACACCCGGCATAACAACGACCGCATATAGTCGGTATCCAGACATCCTCTTTTGGATTTGTGTTGAATTCAGGCATTAATCAGTCCCCCTGTTCTGGTGTATCAGGTCGGAAGATTCGCCATTTTATCATACGCATTAGCGGTTCGCATCAGGAGACATTTTAAACTGCTGATGTACGATATGTGAGTATCATTTGTTTTTGGGTCGGGATGGAGGATAATAATCGTCGGGTCTCATACCGAGTTCTTTGGCTGCCTGTCCCCGTACTTTACTGAGTAATGACCATAATTCGTTCTTTTCTTCTTCGGTCAATACTGACATTATCCTGTCTGAATAATCCAGTACTAATGTATTTTTGTGTAATTCTAATCCCTTCTCAGTAACTTCCAGTCGTATTGTCCTTGTTTTATCCTGGTTTCTTGTTTTAATAATCAGTCCCTCTTTTGCCATTCTTTTAAGTTGTTCTGATACCGAGTGGGGCTCCAGGAAGAGCTGCTCAGATATTTTCGATGATGTCGCTTCTTCTCCCCATCTGATAATGGCGCGAATAATTGCTGATTGGCTTGCCGTCATACCGAATGCGCTTATTTCTCTCTGACGCACTTTATTCACCGCCCTGGAACAATTATGAAGTAATACAACTAGAAGGAAGTTTATATTTGAATATTCGTCTTTCATCAATCCCCTTACTATAACAGCCAAAAATTTTTAGAATGGCAGTTAATTTTAGTTAAGCTATTCTATAACATCCCCCTGTTCATTTCAAAGGATTTATTTATTATCGATAGTTTTATTTATTCGGTTATCCAGACTGTATTACCCCATAGATAGGCTTTACTACTATAGTTCGTACACGACATCGTACACGATTATTAATTATTACATTTTTTCTCATTAATATCAATAGTGAAGTGGAAATATTTTAGCCTTACCTATATCTTGGGAGACAAACACATACATCTGACAGATGGGGAAAAGCCTCGAGTATTTTAAGACTAACCTCTTAAATGTACCAGGGTAACCTTAGCCATGGAAAGGTTATTGGAAAGGCACTTTCTGAAAGCAGGCGGCAACGATTATGAAAGGTTCTATGTATCGTCCCCCTGAGCGGAGCCGGTAGGGTCCGGACTTTTATAAACTAATGTATAAGTCTTCGAAAAAGTTCTACCTTCTATGATACGCGGCTCACGTTCAGCATCAATTGTGCTCGTGATAGGGAGGTCTTGGTGCGGAAAGGCGTTCCGTCCATTTCAGGTAGCTGATTTTCCATTCGCCGTTTATTTTCACATATTCCATTTCATAGTATCCCTGTGACCAGTCCGTTTCCTGACCGTTCATCCGTTTCCGCGGGTAGGGCATCTGGAGGTAAAGCAGCCAGCTTCCTTTGGCTTTGTCTCCGTCGACCGTGATTATCGGATGTACCACGAAGTCTCCTTCCTGACCGATGTGACCTCTTCCTACCTTATTGTGGAAGAGGTTCGTAATTTCCTCCCTGCCTTTGTGCGGTCCGTGAGCCTGAAGGTCCACCAGTGCATCCTCGGTGAACATGTTCACCACTTCGTCCCAGGTGCATTGAATTAGACCGTTAACATATCGGATTTGAAGCTGCTTTATCTTCTCGATGTCTTCCAGTTCCTGAATCCTGGCTTCAAGCTCTTCCAGATTCATCTTGAATTCTCCTTCCTATACACCCGGTGGTAGTGCCGCCGCATCGGCAAATTCGATGCCCAGGCCGCCTGTTTCTTCGGGCAGAATAAACGCGAACCTGACCGTACTGCCGGGGAAGAGCTGAGTCGATTCTATCATCTCGATTTCAACACCTTTATCCTTTAGCGACTGAATTTCCTCGTCGAAATCCTCAACATCGACAGCAATATGCGAGGGTCCTTCTCCGTGCTCTTTAAGGCGTCTTGTGAAGTATCTGCCAAGGAAATGGGTTTCACCTGTGGGTTGAACGAATTCCAGGGTGTTTTCTCCACCGATAGTGAAAAACGCTGTCCTGATACCATGTTCTTTAGTCTCGGAAATACCCCTCTCGGACGGGGTCAGTCCGAACCTGGTCTTATACATATCGATAGCTTTCTCAATATCATGGACGACGAAGCCGATGTGATGGATTCTTTTCCACATTCCTTTTATCTCCCGAATGCTTATTTCGTGCGGACTTACACTTGCGGTGGCGGATGGTGTGGAAGTCCCCCGCCGACTACAATCTGCTCGGCGGTAACATAATCCGATAGTGAGGAAGCGAAGAACAGAGCAACACCGGCGACATCATCGGGAGTGCCCGCTCTTCCCATGGGAATATTACCGGCGGAAAGTCCTTTGAAATATTCATCCCTGTCTACTTCAGGAGGGATATTTGCGTGCCAGAGGTCGGTACGGATAATTCCCGGTAGAATCGCGTTAACGTTAATTCCATACTCGGCATACTGAATGGCCAGGTCGAAAGTGATCGCCAGCACCCCGGCTTTTGCCGCGCTGTAATTCGTCTGTGGAGGACCAGGCGCGATGGCGCTGAGAGAAGACATATTGACTATCCTGCCGTATTTTTTATCCATCATATGAGGAATAACGGCTTTACAGCAGAGATAGACTCCTTTGAGATTCAGGGCAAGCATTCTGTCCCAGGCTTCTTCTGTCATGTCCGTAATCGCAATTGGCGGTCCGAATCCTCCGGCGTTGTTTACCAGGATGTCTATTTTCCCGAACCTGTCTATCGCCTCCTTGACCATATTATCTATCTGGCTGCTGTCCGTATGGTCACAGTGAACATAGACTGCATCGGCACCTTTCGCTTTTATCTCTTTAACGGTTACTTCCGCTTCCTTGTCCAGGATATCGGCGATGACCACGGAACAGCCTTCATTTGCGAACCTCATTGAAATTCCCTTGCCGATTCCTTTTGCGCCCCCGGTAACGATAGCTACCCTGTCTGAAAGTAACAAATTACACCTCCTGTCTGGTCACTGATAGATATGTTCCTTCTCAGGGAAATCAAATAATTGAAAACGGCACAATTATGTGAAACTCGGACGTGCTCATAATATATAGGTGAACATAATAAATTGTCAAGGTAATTCACATCCCTTTCCAGCCCCGGCAACTATACCCTTACGACCAAAGCTGGTATAATACCCCTGTTCGGAAACAGTTCTAATGATATAACTGTCTTAAACTACCTGCGCTTTTATACAGATTTGATAGCGGAAGCTGGATTTCGGAGGAAAGAATGGCCAATATAATTTCACTGCCTCAGGTAACAGGGGAAGGAATTGGTAAACTGGAGCTTCCGCTTCCGGATGGATGGCAGGTGGAGATATGTAATATGGCAGGCCACGACCGCCCGGCTATGACAGACGAGCAGATAAGGGCTGCCATATCCAACCCGATGGGGACGAGACCCATCAGGGAGCTTGCCGGGGGTAAAAAGAATGTTGCCATTATTTTTGATGACATTACCCGCATCACTCAG
The DNA here is from genome assembly GCA_964543495.1 of uncultured Dehalococcoidales bacterium. Classification (GTDB taxonomy): domain Bacteria; phylum Chloroflexota; class Dehalococcoidia; order Dehalococcoidales; family UBA2162; genus CAYVOV01. The sequence goes on from CAZIYN010000170.1 coordinate 3,925, forward strand.
ATATCGAAAATAATTCCAGCCGTGCTGGATGAACTGGCCGAGGCGGGTATTCCGGATGATAATATCAGCTTTATTGCTGCTCTTGGTACGCATGGGAGTATGAACAGGGCGGACTTCGCCATGAAACTCGGTGAAGACGTGATGGCGAGGTTTCCCGTCTTCAACCACAATCCGTTTTTCAACTGTACCTATGTCGGCACGACCAGCAACGGGACGGAAGTAGCTATTAATGCCGAGGTAATGAACTGCGATTTGAAGATAGCAATCGGTGCTATCATACCCCACCGGGGAGTTCTGTTTGGCGGCGGGGCGAAAATAGTCCTGCCCGGGATATCTTCCTTTGAGACTATCCTTTATAACCATCGGTTACCTCACGGTGAACCGAACACGTATGAAACTAATACCATGCACCTTGATATGGTTGAAGCTTCCGGTCTTGCCGGGCTGGATATCAAGATTGACTGTATTATAAACGGCCGGGGAGAAACGGCGGCTGTATATGCGGGCACACTGGCGGCGGCTAACGAGGCCGGGGTGAGTGATGCAAAGGCGCATTACCTGACAGCGAAGGTAGAGGAAAAGGATATCGTTATTGCCAATACTTTTATGAAAGTGAGTGAAAGCGCCAGCGCGATAACGGTTGCTTACCCGTCACTCAAACAGTCGGGTGGAGATGTCGTACTTATCTCCAATACCCCTAACGGGCAGACTGTTCATTATCTTATGGGACCCTGGGGCAGGAGTATCAGGGGGAAAAGACCGATACAGTTCCCGGTTGCACCCCACGTAAAGCGTCTTATTAACTATACAGAGTATCCGGACCTCATAGGGCTGATGTGGCTGGAGGATACGGACAGAGTCTGCCAGATGTACGACTGGGATAAGATTATAGAGCTGCTTGTAAAGGACTACGGGGATAAAGCGACCGTAGCGGTGTTTCCTGATTCAGATATCCAGTTCTTCGATTGATATTTCCGGATAGAAGGGAAGTAATCGGTGATTGAGATATTGTTCTGTGGCAGGGGAGGGCAGGGAGCCGTCACGGCTTCTGAAATGCTTGCCGGAGCTGCGTTTTACGAGGGTAAATACAGTCATGCTTTTCCCTATTTTCAGGCGGAACGAAAGGGAGCACCGGTAACCGCCTACGCCCGAATCAGCGATACCCCGATTCATATAAGGTCTCCGATTGAAACAGCCGATACAGTTATGATTCTGGATGCCGCTCTGCTTAAAACAACGAATCCGTTGCGGAGTCTGAAACCCCGGGGAATGGCTGTAATAAATACAAACAAATCACCGGAAGAAATTATGGAATTCTCCGATGATAAAAGTATCAGCATAAATACTATAGATGCCACGGCTATATCGCAAAAAGTCTACGGGCAGTCGTCGATTCCGAGGGTGAATGTAATAATGCTGGGCTATTTCGCGGGGTGCACGCGACTGATAAAAGTAGAATCGCTGCTGGCTACAAT
>CAZIYN010000171.1:0-5353 GCA_964543495.1 uncultured Dehalococcoidales bacterium
CTTCTCCAGAGCCTTGTATTATAAGTCTCCTTTTCAGTCCTTTCTGTCATTCCAGCGAAAGCTGGAATCCAGAAATCGTTCTAGGCCATCCCATCCTGGACACCGACTGGAGTTTACCCCGTACTTGATACGGGGTCGGTATGACAGCTTTTAATACAACTCCCCCTTTCAAACAATCTAATAATCTATCGCAAATCAAGGTACAGTTTGAAAGGGGGTAGGGGGATAGTAATAATAAACGACCAAAACCGAATGGAACCCCACCATTCACCCTTTAATAAACCGTAAAAATCAGCCTTAAATTTGACATTCGGGACAGAGTGAGTTTATTATCCCGCCAGGGAAGATATTTATTCATGACGCACACGGATTTATTCAAAGAATTTCTCTCAAGCGAAAACACCCTGCGTATTTATAATGAGGATAAGCTCATTTTTTCTTCTGACAGGGACAGACTGCTGCCGCTGCTGGAATACCTGGATACCTTTACTCCCCTTCCGGAGCAGGTAGCGGTCTTCGATAAAATAGTGGGAAACGCGGCGGCTTTGCTGCTGGTCATCGCAAACTGCCGCGAGGTTCACAGTCCGCTGGGCAGCCGGCTGGCTATAAAAACCCTGGAACAACACGGAATCAAGTATACGTTCGATGAGATCGTGGACTACATCCAGCAGGAAAACAAGGTGGATATGTGCCCGATGGAGCAGTTATCCCTGGATAAAACGCCGGAGGAGTTCCACCGGGTTATGAAAGACCTGACTAAACAGGAGGACTAGGGAATGGATAAAATCAGATTGGGAAAAAGCGAAATGATGGTGTCCAGGCTGGGTTTCGGAGGCATTCCGATTCAGAGAGATACCGAGGAAGAAGCCGTAGCTGTGGTAAAGCGGTGCCTCGAGCTGGGTATAACTTATCTCGATACCGCCAACGGCTACACCACTAGTGAAGAACGCATCGGCAAAGGCGTCGCCGGTAAGAGAGAAAGCGTGATAATTGCCACCAAGACGGGCGCCCGCGACCGCAAGACAATGGAGGAACACCTCGCCCTTAGCCTGAACCGGCTTAATACCGATTATATCGACCTCTATCAGTTTCACGGTGTAGGCACGGATGAGCACCTGGATGCTATACTGGCTCCCGGCGGCCTTCTGGACGCCGCTAAAGAGGCAAAAGAGGCGGGTAAAATCAGGCATATCGGCATCACTTCTCACCAGGTAGATATGGCGAAAAAGGCGGTCAGGACAGGCAACTTCGAGACCGTAATGTTCCCCTTCAATTTCATCGCCCGCGAACCCGCCGAAGACCTTCATGCCGTATGCAAAGAGCTGGATGTGGGAGTAATCGCAATGAAACCTCTCGCCGGCGGGATGCTGGATAATATAAAAATCGCCTTCAAGTACCTCCTCCAGTACCCGGACGTAGTGCCTATCCCGGGTATCGAGAAGGTACACGAGATTGAGGAGATAGCGGCGCTGCTCAATGCGCCGGTGGAGCTTACGGAAGAGGATAAAAAGGAAATGCAGAAACTCCGTGATGAACTGGGCGACCAGTTCTGCCGGAGGTGCGACTACTGCCAGCCATGCACGGAGGGAATCAGGATTTCCTCGGTAATGACCAGCGATACCATCGCCAGGCGCCTGCCGCCGGAGAGAGTCTTCTCAGGGCCTTTCGCGTCGGCACTTGTAGAAGCGCAGAACTGCTCCGAGTGCGGCGAGTGTGAGGAAAGATGCCCCTACCACCTGCCGATACGCGAGCTTATCAAGAAGCGCATCGCCCAGTTCGAAGAAGTCAAGAGACAGTACGAGGAAAAGCAAAAGGCCAAGTAGTTGCTTTGGACATCCCCCTTTAACAAAGGAGGATTAAGGGGGATTCAAAGAAGTATCATCCCGGAGTTTGCCTCTGGCGGGCGGAGAATCTATTTCTTCTCTGTCATTGCGAGCCCGTCTCTGGCGGGCGTGGCAATCACCAGGTTCGAAGATAGAGATTGCCGCGTCGTCCCGATGTAATCGGGTCTCCTCGCAAAGACAGTTGTGGCGGGAGAATCTCCCCTTCTCTATCATTCTGGAGGAGTCCCGATAAATTCAGGACGACGAAGAATCTCCCCCACCCTGTCATTCTGAGTCCGCCTCTGACGGACGAAGAATCCGGGGGAGGGACATTTAGAAAGGAGAGAAAATGCAGAAAGTAACCGATAATGTGTATGTCGAGACCGGGTACCAGGGATGCAACGTTACCTTTTTCGTGACCGCCGGGGGAGTAGTGATGGTTGATACTCCCCAGATGCCCACGGACGCCATAAAATGGCGGGATGAAATCGCCAAACACGGCGAGGTGAAGTATCTCATCAACTCCGAGCCCCACGGCGACCATACAACGGGTAACTATTTTTTCGGAGGTATTAATGTTGCCCACGAGGGAGTAAGGGAGGCCATCCTGGCTTCTTCCGTGGAGCAGCTCAAAGAACGAATGCAGAATATGCCGCCCGAAGATGCCAGACTGTTCGAAGACTTTTCTTATCGTGCTCCCACAATCACCTTCTCCAAAAACCTGACCCTCTACGTGGGCGACCATACTTTCAGGCTGATGAACCTGCCGGGTCACACCGAATACCAGACGGCGATTTACTGCCCGGAGGAGAAGGTTATCTGCACCTCGGATAATGTTATCACCGAGTCCTCGCCCCTGATGTTCGCGGCGGTGCCGTACGAATGGCTGGAATCGGTTAAGACGATGCAGGGACTGGACGCGGACTGGCTGGTGCCCGGGCACGGCGAGGTCTGCAAACCGGATTACCTCGAGGTAGTCGGTAAAGGCGTCCGGTCATGGATAGACCTGACCAAAGACGCTATGAGTCAGGGACTCAGCCTTGAAGAGGCGATAAACGACACTTCCCTGCTGGACAAATACTCAATTGAGATAGGAGGAGGCCTGATGGCTGACCGCCTGCCGGCAATGAACCTGACACGGCTGTATGAGGTGCTGGGGGAATAGGAAAAGGATTATTAAAGACCGGAAGCAAAAAACTCCGCTACGTGGTCTGACAGTTCTTTCTCATAGCCGACCATAAAGTGGTCGGCTCCGGCTATTACCCTATAATTCTCGGGGTGGGGAGACTTTTTAACCTGTTCGCGGAAGTCATCCACGGATACCATCTGGTCGCTGTCGCCAATCGCGTAAATCTTCGGATTATTATACGCTTCAAGCTGCTCCCAGGCATTGCTCCTCATAGGAGCCGAGCATAACGCCAGCATTTTCACCCTCTCATCATTCACAGCTACCTGAAGCGACACCGCCGCTCCGAAGGAATACCCGGCGAGCCCTACTCTGTTTTTATCTACACGCTGTTCGGTAAGGATAAAATCCAATGCCGCCTTAACGTCTTCCCGTTCGTCGATACCGTTGCCGAAGCTGCCCTCGCTGCCCCTCACACCCCTGAAATTAAACCTGAAAGCGGCGATTCCTTTCTCATAGAGCGCCTGGCAGACAGCCATGACCACGTTGTTATGCATGGTGCCGCCGCCGGGAGGATAAGGATGGCAGACCACCACCGCTGGAACAGTCCCGTCTCCGGCGAGCAGGTGCCATTCTCCTTCCAGGGTAATATCGCCGCACGGAAATTTCACCGGCATCGCGTCTACTCCTCCTCTGCTTTTCTTGCCTCCGGGATTTCTTCGGGTTTCTCCGGTTCTTCAGGCTCGGCTTTTTTCTTCCTGCCGGGCCACCACTTCTTCAGGCGGTCTATAACCTGTTTCTCGTATCCCTGCTCGCTAGGCGTGTAGAACTGCTGGTCCTTGAGAGGTTCGGGCAGGTTCTGCTGCTCCACGAAATGTTCTTCATAATCGTGGGCGTATTTATACCCGGCGCCGTAACCCATTTGCTTCATCAGCGGTGTTACCGCGTTTCGCAGGTGCAGAGGAACGGAGTCCGGTGAGCCTTTCTTCAGTTCCTCCTGTACCTTTGAATATCCTTCATAGAGGGAGTTACTCTTGGGAGCGGTAGCGCAATATACAACCGCCTGCGCCAGAGCCAGGTTGGCTTCCGGCATACCGATAAAGTGGACGGCCTGCTGCGCCGCCATTGTTACCACCAGCGCCTGGGGGTCGGCCATACCCACGTCCTCGGAGGCGAACCTTACCACCCGGCGAGCTATGTACAGCGGGTCTTCTCCCGCCTCCAGCATACGCGCCAGCCAGTACATAGAGGCATCCGGGTCGGAGCCGCGCATCGACTTGTGCAAAGCCGAAATAAGGTCGTAATGTTGGTCTCCGGCCTTGTCGTACCGCAGGGCCGGGTGCTGTACGGCATCCTCGATTGTCGCCAGCGAGACGAGACGCTTGCCGCTGGTATTCGGCGGCGTGGTGAGAGTCGCCATTTCCAGCGCGTTAAGGGCTATACGGGCGTCCCCCTTCGACATCGCAATCAGGTGGTCTATAGCCTCCGGCGCCAGTTCAACGTTCAGAGACCCGAGGCCCTTCAGCCTGTCTCTTAAAGCCCTCAGGACGATGACCCTGACTTCGTCTTCTATCAGGGAATTCATATTCAGCACCTGGCACCTTGAGAGGAGGGGTGAATTTACCTCGAAAGAGGGGTTCTCCGTTGTGGCTCCGATAAGGGTAATAGTACCGTCCTCGACATAAGGCAGGATGGCGTCCTGCTGTGCCTTGTTAAAACGGTGAATTTCATCTATGAAAAGGATTGTCCTCTGCTGGGACATCTTCAGGCGTTCCTGCGCCTGCTCGACCTCGTGACGGAGGTCTGAAACGCCGGCGCTGGTGGCGCTGATACCGCTGAAATAGGCGTCAGTGGTGCTGGCGATTACGTTCGCAAGGGTGGTCTTGCCGCTCCCCGGAGGCCCCCAGAGGATTACCGAAGGAATCCTGCCGGCTTCTATAGCCTTGCGCAGTACTCTGCCTTCGCCTACCAGGTGTTCCTGCCCCACGAATTCATGCAGGGTAGAAGGTCTCATCCGCGTTGCCAGCGGTGCGTTCTGCCTTTTCTGTTCATCCAGTTGCTGCTGAAACATATCCATATCTCCACCCCCTGAAAGGGTTATGATTACTGTCCTGTCAGCTTGTAGTATAGTATTTTAAGACTGTCTCATCAAGGCTTTAATCCCTTCGAGCAAGACCCGCATAGCTATACAATCATCTTCATTATATTCAAGAATCCGCTGTTTTATCTCGGGGTCCAAAGTTTCTACCCAGCGGTGATACCACTCGACAGACTCGGCCCCGGACGGATTGATATCCTTCCAGTTGAATCCCAGATAACCAGCAAGTGTCTTGATAGAATGGTTCCGCGTAGGCCATTCCGTACACTTCCTCACCACATCGGAATAAAGGTCGATAGTCGATGC
>CAZIYN010000172.1:0-5344 GCA_964543495.1 uncultured Dehalococcoidales bacterium
GTCAGAAACATAGGTTTTTCGTCTTTACGATGATTATATCGGAATGAGTATTCATCAAGATATGATTGGAGATATTTAGGAGATACAGCGTGATAAACACCAGAGATACCTCGTTTAACGAGCGACCAAAAACCTTCAATACTATTAGTATGGATGTTACCAATAGCATAGACCTTTGCTCCATGCTCAATTCTCAGATGTTTATATCCAAGTCTGGTCATGTGGTCATAAGCAGGGAATTCATCGGTATAAAGGATAGCACTCTTATCAACCTGTTTAGCCATAAAAGGAACAAGCGTAGAACGTTTGACGTGTGGGACTGCCTTAGCAACTACTTTTCCTTTTCGTTGAACCGCTCCTACAACGGGAGTTTTCCCTTCTGCTCCACGTCCACGTTTACCAGACCTCTTACCACCTATATAAGTCTCGTCAACTTCTACTTCTCCGGTGAACGATTTGTTATCTTCGCAAAGAAGTGTGCGGATTTGCTTAAACATACGCCAAGCTGTCTTATAGGTAACTCCCGTCTCTCTTTCGATTTGCTTCGCAGAGATACCGCATCTAGTAGAACTCATAAGATAGATAGCGTGAAACCACAGCTTCAATGGTGTGGTAGATTTCTCAAAGATTGTGCCAGCCGTTGGGTGAACATGATGTCCGCAGTAATCACAGCTATAAGAGTTACGGCTAGCGACTTTATGATGCTTCGTAATCTTGTTAATGCAGAAAATACCATCAGGATAGAGGTGATTTTTGAGCCATTCTAAACAAGCATCATCATTCGGGAAGTCTTTATTTAGGTTCGCTACAGTGTATCGTTCCATTTTCTCCGCTCCTGTTACCTACTCTGAATACACTATAGCACAAGATATACCTACTGTCAAGGGATAATTACCTAAATTTAATCGGTAATCTGCTGGTAATTTCCGCTGGTTACGGTGGTGAAATGGAGGATAGGCCAGTTTTCATCCACTTTCAGGACTTTCAGCGGACAGTGTTCGACACCGGCGGGCACGAAAACCAAGGCACTCTTGGTAATGATGAATTTTTCGTCCTCAATCCAGAATTCGATTTCACCGTTGAGTTCGTGCGGGTTCTCCGAGTCGCTGCCGATGAAAGCGAGTATTTCATCGACGTCGTGCTTGTGACTGCCACCCATCTGGTTCTCGGGTGGTTTCCGGTACCAGGAGATACCAAGCTGGAATGCTCCCGGAACGTTATTGCTGTCCATCCATAATATACGCGTCGCCCACTTGGCATATGCGGCGGCTCTTTCACCCATTATGGCATCGGGTCCCTTAAGCTCGGTAAGGATGTTTTTACCCCACTTTGTTTCTGCCATATTATTCCCTCTCTTTCCTATATATATTGTTCTGATATGTTATGCCATCCATGACGGTTTTTCAACAGGATAGATATAATAATGAATGATATACCGACCCCGTATCAAGTACAGGATAAACTCCAGATAGTATCCAGGATTATATGGTCGGGCAGGATTTCTGGATTCCAGCTTTCGCTGGAATAACAAAGGAGAGATTGGTAATGATAGAAAGAAATGGAGTATTAAAAAGGGGTATGAGCCCCTCGCTATTTGTCATTGCGAACACCGATGGAATCGGGGTGAAGCAATCTCCAGTTTCGAGGAAGAAATCTTCTGTATAAGTATGTAGAGATTGCCGCGTCGTCCGCTTTTGGCAGACTCCTCGCAATGACAGTGGAATCAGGCAAATGGAAGTAGAACAGGTAAATCGGTACTGGCACGGTTGAAGATATAAAATTATAATAAATAAATATGAAAGAAGATAATTTGCTGGGAGTACTGATAGAAGCTGGAATCGATTCCAGAAGGAGACTGGCATCGGCAATTATGCAGGGAAGGGTAACGGTGAACGGGGTGACGGAGACGGACCTGCGTTGCCCGGTGGATATCTCCGGGGACATAATCGCCCTTAATGGAGAAGTGGTCGAAACAGGGAAGACGCAACTTGTATACCTGGTGCTGAACAAGCCCGCAGGAGTCCTTTCCACTGTAAGAGATGAGCGCGGTAGAAAGACGGTGACCGACTTTATACCGGAGAAATACCGCCACCTGAGACTGTACCCGGCAGGGAGGTTGGACAGGGATACCACCGGGATACTGCTGCTGACGAACGATGGCGAACTGACTAACCGGATTACCCACCCCCGCTACGGAAGCGAGAAAGAGTACCATATCCATATCGATGGGGAACTGGATACGGGGGATATGAGAAAGCTGGAAAAGGGAATAGAGATTGAGGGTAATACGACTTCACCGGCGAAGGTAAAAAAGCTCGATAATACTCTGCCTTATAATTACGGAATCACCATCTACGAGGGCAGAAAACATCAGGTAAGAAGGATGTTCCTCGCCCTTGGCTATCGCCCCCTCGCCCTGAAAAGAGTCAGAATAGGAAACCTCACCCTCGGTAACCTGAAGGAAGGTGAGGTGAGAGAGTTAAGTAATAGAGAAGTAAAGCGGCTATCTGACTGAAGTACCTTACTTCTCCTCGTTTATTAAATTCTGTTTATAAGTCTGGCTGCGGACGATAGTGAAGTGGAATACGGGGAGGTCTATTTTCTGCACTCTGAGCGGGCAGTGAGTCAGCCCCTGTGGTATCCAGAGCAGGGTACTCTTTTTTAGGATATATTTCTCGTCTTCCAGCCAGAACTCGATTTCGGCGTTCAGGTCATTGGGCCTTTCGGGGTCGCTCCCGAAAAAGGCTATCACTTCATCGTAGTCGTGTTTGTGGGCTTCATCGTGATTGAAGTCGGTGGCTTTCCACAGCCAGGTGACATTGACATTGAATGCTCCCGGAGTGTTTCCCCCGTCCATCCAGAGCACTTTCGTCGCCCTTTTGATATATTCGGCAGAGAGCGGTCTGTCGCCGGGCATTTTCAGTTCCTGTATAATATACTTCTCGTATTTTCTTTCCCCCTTTTGGCTCCTTCTCTTTCTGTTATGGGCGCGCTTGTACCGTTTTTTAAAAATGCGCGTACCGATTATGGCGGTTTACTTTCCTCTGAAGGCTTCCCTGTCTACATCGTCTTTCACGTAGTTATCGGTAGTGGAGATAGCCATAAATATAAACGGTTTATCGACCCTGGTTACATTCAGCGGACAGTGCTTGAGCCCGGCGGGACAAAAGATGAAGCAGCTATTATGAAGTACGTATTTCTCGTCCTCAAGCCAGAACTCTACCTCGGCACCGAGGTCGTTAGCGTTATCCGGGTCGCCGCCTATAAAACCGATAATTTCGTCGAAATTATGAGAATGCTGGGGGGTGCCTTCCATAACTTTCCAGTACCATGAAATCATTATATTGGAAGTACCCTTGACCATGTAGTCATCCAGGAAGAGTATACGGGTCGCTCTCTTGGCGTAATCCTCCATATGTTCTTTTTGTTCATCGGTCATAATCAGTCTGTCGACGATATATTTCTCGTATTTTCTTTCAGCCATGTTTCTCCTTTTTACTGATTAATATTCTGGTATCAGTCATCGGCGGGTTTGAGTATATACTTGCCGCCCATGACCACCGTGAAATGGAATATCGGCCTGTCTGCTCTTTTCACTTCGAGCGGGCAGTGCTTTATTCCGGCCGGAGCGAAGATGAGAGTGCTCTTTGTGAGAGTATATTTTTCATCTTCAATCCAGAATTCTACCTCTCCGCAGAGGTCGGTCGGATTATCAGGGTCGCCGCCGAAGAAGGCAATTACCTCATCGTAGTCATGCCTGTGGGCTGTAGCACCGTGTTTGGATGGCTTATTGTACCAGGAGCAGTTTACCTGGAAAGCTCCGGGAACTATGTCCTCGTCCAGCCACAATATCCGGGTAGCCCATTCGGCGTACCTGGCAGCTCCTTCCGCGCTGATTGGGGCTTTAAGCTCCTGTATTACATATTTTTCATACTTCCTTTCGGCCATATTTTCTCCTTCCTTATTGCTTATCTGTTTCCCCAATACCTGATAAGATATTTTGCATCATAATGGATGATTAATCAATCCTCTTCGGCCAAATCGTTATCTTCAGTATCTATTTCTTCGGCGATGTTTATACGCCTGACAGTGAGGGGGACGTAATTGACCATCTTGCACTCGATTAAGTCTTTGAGCTTGATTTCATCCTCCGTGAAACGCGACCTGCCGGACTTAACCTCTATGAAGTCGACTCCTTCATTGTAGTTGATGCCGACGAAGTCGATGGGGTCGCCGAGGTAAAAAAGGCGGTCGTACTTTGTGAGTTCCAGGGTAGCCAGCAGTTCGTTCAGTTTGCCCGACCTTGTCCCCTGGCTGCGGGTTATCGAAGTAAGGACATCACGCGGGAGTCCGGCAATCAGGTCCTGGATTTCCTTTACCGATTCAGCGGAAGCCAGGGTAAACCTGAGCTTGTCTTCGAGCTCGTCTATAGCCGGAATTTCCACCTTTCTCGGTCTCAGGACGAGGGCTACTATTATAACAAGCAGGACAAATATAACAATGTATAAGGCAATATCCATACGCGCTCCTTAATAGTCACATACATTTCAACACCACTCATTTTCGTGTTCTACTGTCGCCGTTATATCGAATTTGTAGTTTGCCATCGGTATTAACCAGAGCAGGTTGGGTAGAGAATTAGGTGGGAGAGCATCGGCAGGATACCAGGATACTTCTTCATCGGTCGTTGTTTGCGTATGAACATTATCCTTCTTCGAGGTAAAACAATATAGTTCATATTCGCTCCCATGAATAAAACAGAATCTGCGCCATTTTTGAACATGAGCTCCTGTCTCTTCATAAAATTCTCTACTCATAGCTTCTTCAGGACTCTCATCCTTTTCTATGTGGCCTCCAACGCCGTTAAGGCGTCCTCTTTGCCATTCAGGGCGTTTCTTTTCTATCAGACATACCTCGGAGCGATTGTTAAAAAGGAATCCGACTACATAACGATTCATTTCCTTAAATCCCCATAGTAAGGTAGGTAGGTCATGTTTATTTACTCGTGAAATATTGCAATGCCAGTTTTACCTTTTCTTCAAGACTGAGGTCCGAAGCCGGCAAATTACTGACCGCACGGCTGGCTTCGGCAACCGAGTAACCGAGTGAGGTTAAGGCGGCAATGACCTCGGCATTTTCCTCTGCATATTGAGCGGCGGGTGCCGAAATCAGACCGGCTCCAATCTTGTCCTTAAGCTCAACGATTATCCGCTCTGCCATTCTTTTGCCGATTCCGGACACGGTCATCAGCAGGCTGGAATTCCCCGAAGCAATAGCTATCCCCGCCTGCTCGACGCTCATCGCCGATAATACGGCCAGACCGAGGCGCGGACCCAGCCCCGAG
>CAZIYN010000173.1:0-5338 GCA_964543495.1 uncultured Dehalococcoidales bacterium
AATGCCTGCCTGTCGGCTTCATCGAGGAATTGACGGTCGAAGGGGTCTTTAAGCCATTCCAGGACCTGCTCGAGTATCTCCGCAGGCACTTCTATCCCTCTGAAATATTCCTGGAAAGCGACATCATAATGGTCGAAGTAGGCCTCGCTTTTTACCAGCATAGCCCTTGCCAGGTAATAAAAATCATCGAGGTTGTTGATGTACCCTCTGGCTAGAGCCTCGACAAATGTCATCCACTCGGTTATAGATACCGGAATATTTCTCTTTCTCAGTGTATAAAAGAAATTTGTGAACATTATTACTGTCTGCGAATAAAAATATTACTGCCTGAGCCTTTCAAATAGTTGTTAGCGAAGTATTCGTAGTCCGACTCTTTCTTAAGCAAGGTGCCGGCAAAAGGTATCTCGGAACTAATCCGGTTCTTGTTTATTCCGCCGACGATTAACGCCTGAAGCCAGTCGATTAGTTCGCTGGTCGAGGGTTTCTTCCTGAATTCCTCAACCTCTCTCAGCGCATAGAATGTCTTCTGGGCTGTATAAATGAGGTCCGACTCGATATCCGGGAAATGTACCCGCACGATTTTCTCCATTAGTTCCATATCCGGGAATTCAATGTAATGGAAGATACAGCGCCGCAGGAAAGCATCGGGTAATTCTTTTTCCGCATTGCTGGTAATCACAGTAATCGGCCTGTGATTGGCTGTGATTGTTTCATTGGTTTCGGGAATATAGAAACTCATCTCGTCCAACTCGTTCAGCAGGTCGTTGGGGAACTCGATATCAGCCTTGTCGATTTCATCGATTAACAGCACCACCTGTTCCTGAGAAGAGAATGCCTGACCCAGTTTCCCCAGTTTTATATACTGCTTGATATCGGAAACATCCTTGTCACCGAAACGGCTGTCGTTCAGCCGCTGGACCGTATCGTAAACATACAGCCCTTCCTGCGCTTTTGTCGTAGACTTTATATTCCAGACCAGCAGTTCTTTATCCAGGTCTTTGGCTATGCTGTGGGCAAGTAGCGTCTTCCCCGTTCCCGGTTCACCTCTTATCAGGAGTGGCCTCTTCAGAGCTATCGATACGTTAACCGCATTTCTGAGCGGCAGCGATGTTACGTAGTCCGATGAACCTGTAAATTTATCAAATCCGTCATTTCCCAATAGTCAGGTACCTCCTTCCATCCACCGCAGGCATCATTCACCCCTGCCTGTATTATGTGGGGCTTGTGATTATTCGCGGAGAAGTACGGCTATTCAAGGTAGTTAACCGTACGTTACGCTTCACATTCTATCAGTTTCACGCTTACATAATCAAGTACACTGCTCATGAAAAAATAGGTTCCCCCCTCTGAAGGAGAGGGGGGAACCCGGAGGTATAATGACAAATGTAGAGTATGGTTACTGGTAGTTATAAGCTGCCTGATGGCGGTATATCATTTAAAAAATACAATCTTATTATTTCCTCGAATTCGGAATATTATATTCCTTCAGGAATTTGTTTAAATCATTAACGTGTATCCTGTAATGTCCTTCGGGCAGCCTGAACGCCGGTAAATATCCTTTCTCAATCCAGCGAAGTACTGTAATTCTGCTTACACCGCATAGTTCGGCGACATTTCCGGTAGTGTAATACTCTCTGGATGAATTATTTGCGCTTTTACTCAACTTTTCCTCGCGTATATACCTTTTTACAGTGATTTATATGATATTTCAATGCCACTATATACCAATGTATAAAAGATTGTAATTGTAACGATTGCTATATACCTTTGAATTAATTATGATATTTACCCCTGTATTTTATCTGTTAGATGATAACTCTTTCTGTGTAAACGTTTATAAAACCTTTACAAAACCTTTATATAATCTTTATTAATTTTATATATCTCTTTATAATAATGTGTTAAATTTATAACTGAAGAAATTACCGGTATACCGTTCAGAAGAAATATGAATAATATCAATGTATTTTTAGCCGACTGGCAGGTACTGTTCCGCGAAGGAATCCATTTCACACTCTCCGGAGAAGAAGATATCAATGTCATCGGTGAAGCTACCAGCAATGACGAAGCGCTTCGTTTTATAGAAACTAACATCCCCGACATTGCAGTTCTAAATGCAAACCACAGTGAATTCAGCGGTATTAACCTTACTCGGCATATAAGCCGGAATATCCCCTCCGTTTCGGTCATTTTGATAACGGATAATGAAAATACGGACACATACCTGGAAGCTTTATACTGTGGCGCCAGCGCTTGTATTACAAAGAACATAGGCCCCGAAGAAATCGTGGAGCTTATAAGGAAAATAGCCGCCGGCTCAAAACCGATAAGCGAAGTCCTGATAAAACCGGAGGTTGCCGCCCGTATTATCCAGGAGTTCGATAATTTCTCTTCGCTCAGCAAAGAAGTTGATAACCTCCTCGCCAGCCTCTCGGGCATCGAAAATAAAATTCTGCAGTCTGCGGCGGACGGTAACCAGATTGAAGAGATATCGACTTCTCTGGAAATCGATACCGATGCCGTATACCAGCACCTCGATACCGTCCTTACCAAGCTTATAAGTAATAACCATGACCGCGAAATCATCGAAGTCGCACAGAGAAAGGTAACCGCAATTCTTACAAGGACAAAACGAAGCAAGAAAGAACCCGACTATGTGAAACGCGATGAATTCGAAACCTTTAAAGACAGTATCATAGAACGCTTTCAGGAAATTATCAGAGAACTCGGTTGATATCTATGATTACCAGCTGTTCCGGTGGAAACCGTATATCTATTACTCTTCGCACTTCAGTTGCCCGTTATCATTCTCTGATGTATCATAGTTTTCAATATACCGGGACTGGATGTTACTTAAGCTTATGATTCTGATTATCATTATTTTACTTGGCCTGGTTACAGGCAGCTTTCTCAATGTATGTATAGACAGATTACCCGGGAAACAGTCTATCATCACCCCGCGCTCTCATTGCGAAGAATGTAATACGCAGCTCAGGTTGCTGGACAACATACCGGTAATCAGTTTTTTCTGGTTGCGGGGACGGTGCCGGTACTGCGGCGCTCGCATACCGCTGAGAATTCCCATTGTAGAGGCCGTAACGGCTATATTTTTCGGTTTTTTATACTGGCATTTCGGTTTCGGATTTGAATTTATTGCCGTACTTATTTTTTCCACAATATTGATTGTCGTTTTCGTAATCGACCTCGAGCACCTTCTTGTTCTGGATAAAATTATTTATCCGAGCATGGTGCTGGCGATTATCTTTTCCATATTCCGTACGGAAATAGGGGAGTTATCACCGTTTTTCTCCGGATATGGAATATTAAGTGCATTATCAGGGGGAATCCTCGGCCTGGCTTTTATGGCGGTCCCGTATATTCTCTACCGCAGGGGAATGGGGGCAGGCGACCTGAAACTGGCGACACTGGCCGGATTTATGACCGGCTTCCCCCTCATTATTATAGCCATATTGATTTCCTGGATAATGGGTGGAATAGTAGCTAGTATTTTACTTATTTTTAAGGTTAAAGGACGCAAAGATGCTATGCCGGCGGCAATCTTCCTGTCAACCTCTACGGTGATAGTACTGGTCTGGGGCCAGCCGATATGGCAGTTTTTACTGCCTAACTCTATTTGACATATAAAGTTAAGATGCTTTAGTTTAGTAGTGAGGTAAAAATGCAGTCCAGATATGAAAAAGAAGCATACCAGTTTCTGGCGGTATACCGCTTCCTGGCTTATGCTCTGGCGGTGATGTTCACCCAGATAGGACCTTCTCCTATTATTACTCAGGCACAATCGGAACAGCAGACATATATTATTCTTGGTACACTTGGTATATATTCCGTGCTCAGAGTATTTTCTCCACTCCGGTGGCGTGAGCGGAGCATGATGACATATCTGATTCTGCTCGGAGATTTCGCTCTTTGCCTGCTCCTGGTTATTTATACAAACGGTCTTAACAGCGTGTACCTGCTTTATTCTCTTACCCCGATTATGACAGCGGCTCTACTCTTCGAAGAAAGAGTAGCCCTTTCACTTGCAGCTATTGCTTCTATCACGCTGTCGGTGACGCATCTTGCCTTAAGCCAACTCGACGAAAGGTGGGCATGGATTCTGCAGGGACACAATCTCACTCTACTTATAGTCTACACTCTGTTCAGCTTCGTGGGGGCGATGGTACCTTATCGTATTAATCTGAATATCCGCAGACGAATAGAGAGGGAGGCGATAATCGAAGAACGGCGTAGAATTGCCAGAGAACTCCATGACGGCGTTGCGCAATCACTTGGATATTTGAACCTCAAGGCAAAAATGGTCAGCGATCTCCTGTCTTCAAACGATACCGTAAAAGCGCTGACCGAGCTTAATGATATCAGAGGAGTGGTACAGGACACTTACGAGGATATACGTGAATCTATCGACCAGTTAAGTACCGAGATAAGAAATATGCCTCTGATTCCGACTCTGGCAAACTATGTCCAGGAATTCGGTGATAATAACGGCCTCAAAGCCGAATTTTACCATTCAAGACCCTTCCCCGAACTATCCCCCGTGGCTGAGCTTCAGGTCCTCCGTATCGCCCAGGAATCCATGACAAATGTCAGAAGGCACGCCGAGGCAGATGAACTGGAGGTAAGGCTGGAAAGAAGCGGTGAAGCGGTTGAACTTATTATCAAAGATGACGGCAAAGGTTTTTCATTAGAGGAGATTGAAGAGTCTCCGCCCGGATATCACGGGCTTAACATTATCAAAGAGAGAGCGGAATCGCTGGGAGGTAACCTCAATATATCTACGGCCCCTGGTGAAGGGACTGCCCTGATGGTAAGCCTGCCTCTTGAGAAAGTGAGGTTGTAAATATGGGAGTTATAAAAGTTCTTATTGTTGATGACCATACGTTATTCCGTCGCGGTATAGCAGCCGTGCTTTCCAGTCAGGAAGGATTAGAAGTAATCGGAGAGGCTTCTGATGGCCTTCAGGCGATTGAAAAAGCAAAGGAGCTATCTCCGGAACTGATTCTTATGGACCTGAATATGCCCAGGTGCTCCGGGCTCGAAGCAATACAGGCTTTACAGGCTGAGAAACCGGAAATAAACGTTCTTGTCCTGACCGTTTCAGAGACCGAGGCAGACCTTTTTGCCGCTATCAAGTACGGCGCCAGAGGATACTTATTAAAGAAATCCGAGCCTGAGGAACTTGTCCACGCTATATCTAGCATTGCCCAGGGTGGGGTTATCATCTCGCCAATGATGGCAACCAAGCTGCTTACTGAGTTTAAAGACCTCTCTTCAGGTATTGATAAGAAACCACCTGAGACTCAGGATTCCGACCTTACTC
>CAZIYN010000174.1:0-5285 GCA_964543495.1 uncultured Dehalococcoidales bacterium
CTGTAGAAGACTTACCAGATAGGTTTGATGACAGATACCAGTCCGGTAGATAATACAGCCTGATAAAGGACAAGGAGGTAAATTGATATGGCTGAAGATTTAATCAGCACACTGGCGGACCTTAAAGAAAAAGAAGCACTCCAGATAGTAGAAAAAAGGCTCGGTGCTGGTGAAGACCCTCTGAAAATTCTGGATGACGCCGGAAAAGCGCTTGAAATCGTGGGAAACCGTTTTGCCGACGGTACTTATTTCATCCCTGACCTGGTTTACTCCGGCGAAATCCTGAACGGTATCACCGCTATGGTAAAACCGAAGCTGGAAAAGGATGTCGAGGTCAAGCGTCTTGGCAAGGTCATCATAGGTACTGTTGCCGGTGATATCCACGACATAGGAAAGGATATCGTCGTCTTTATGCTCGATGTGAGCGGCTTCGAGGTATACGACCTAGGCGTTAATGTTCCGGCACAGACTTTTATCGACAAGATAAAAGAGAGCGGCGCCCCGGTAGTCGGATTGAGCGGATTTCTGACCCTGGCTTATGACTCCATGAAAGAGACTATCGACGCCATAAAATCGGCCGGTCTCAGGGACAATGTAAAGATAATGATAGGTGGCGGACAGATTACGGAGGAAGTAATGAAATACACGGGAGCCGACGCCTTTGGTAAAGATGCAATGGAAGGAGTTTCCCTTGCAAAGAAATGGACCGGCGCCGGATAGAAGTACTTATCGTAATATGCAGGAGGTAGCAAAATGGAGAAGAAATGGGAAGAGATGACACCGGAGGAAAGAAATGAGTCTCTTATCGATAAATGGATGAACCCCGAGGGTGCCGAATATTCCAGTCCCGATGCGGAAAAAGTATATAAAGAGAGAGTCACCAGGTTCCTGGATGCTATTCAGTTGAAAAAAGAGCCTGACAGAGTACCCGTTGCACCCATGTTCGGATTTTTCGCGGCCTATTATTCCGGATATACTCCTCAGGACGTAATGTATGACTATGACAAGCTTTTCGAGTCATTTAAAAAATGTTATTTAGAACTTCTGCCGGATGCACACGGCGGTGTGGTTGTATCTCCTCCGGGCCGGCTTTTCGATATTCTCGATTATAAATTATACGCCTGGCCGGGGCACGGAGTATCCCCCGAACATTCATATCAGTGCATCGAGGGTGAATACATGCTCGCTGACGAGTATGATGCTCTGATACAGGACCCCACACTCTATTTCCTTACCACCTACTATCCCCGGATATTCGGAAACCTGGGACCGCTGGCTGCTTTTCCCACGGTTACGAGTAACCTCGAGATGTACGGAGGGTTCTCCGCGGTCAATTTCATTCCTTTCGGCATCCCTGACGTTCAAAATACATTTAAATTGCTTTTTCAAGCCGGCGAGGAAGCTCTGAAATGGATAGAACCTGTAGGTAGATTCGGCGCGGAAATGACCGCCGCCGGTCTACCGGGATTCTTCGGCGGAGGCTGTAAAGTACCTTTTGATACTATAGGTGATACTCTCAGGGGTAGTCGTGGAATAATGGTGGATATGTACCGTCAGCCCGATAAACTTATCGAGGCCCTTGAAGCAATTACTCCTCTGATGATTAAAATGGGGTCAAGTGCGGCAAAACAGAACGGTAATCCGATAGTCTTTATCCCTCTTCACAAAGGCGCCGACGGATTTCTGTCCGATGAACAGTTCAAGAAATTTTACTGGCCCACGTTTAAGAAACTGCTTCTGGGTTTAATCGATGAAGGCTGCATGCCGTTCCCCTGGGCCGAGGGTGGCTATAACTCCCGGCTTGAAGTAATAAAGGACGTACCAAAAGGAAAGGTAATATACGGATTCGATCTCACCGATATGGCTCAAGCCAAGAAAATACTTGGGGATACATGCTGCATAACCGGTAATATGCCGATAGACCTTTTGACGATAGGCACATCAAAACAGGTACAGGATAAGGTAAAAGAACTGATAGACACCTGCGGTAAGAACGGCGGCTATATTATGATGAACGGCGCCGTAATCGAGAATGTGAAGCCGGAGAACGTTAAAGCAATGATAGACACGACCAAGGAGTACGGCGTTTATAAGTAACTGCACAACCCTGACAACTGTCTTAAACTATAAAAGGTCCCGGCTTTCTATCACCGGGACCTTTTTGTTTCTCCGAAGGCTGAGAATTACAGTCTCTTTTATTTTTATCGATTTCAAATAGCGGTTATATCCTGTTACTGGCTTCCTTTTTTCTGCAGTACTACCATGGCTATCATCATGGCGAGAAAACCGGCGCCGAGTCCGATGAAAATCCCCGCTGTAATATTATCTACCAGGAAACCGCAACCCATACCTATAAAGAGCCCCGCTGGTATTGCCACTCCTGTAATTCCATAATTCTTCTTCTGCGCATCCCATTGTTCAGACATAATTCCTCCTTTTTCCTGTCCATCATTCGAGACAGACCTTTCCGGATGAAAATTTATTTTTTATCGTATCCCAGGTCTGTTAACGATTTCCCATCTAATCGCGAAATGCACTGGAACCGGAAATCAGACCGGGCATTCCACCCATCATAAAAGCTACACCCAGAGTCTCGGCAATTTCTTTTTCACTCGCTCCCATTTCCCGGGCACGTCTGGCGATATTTGCCACTCCATCCGAATGTCCCAGTAATGCATCACAGAGCATCATCATCAGAGTTTTTATTTTAGGAGAGAGTGCACCTTTCGCCATTACTGCCTCTCGAAGCGTATTCACGTTCTTCAGTAATTCCGGCGTATTTTCTTCCAATTTTGCCTGCCACGAACCTGCTCCTGACGTTGTCATTCTTCTACCTCCCTATATTTTCAATAGATATCAATTATTAGTTACATTTCTCTCAAGCACTTCTACCAAGTCTATACCAATAAGAGTCTTCCCCGCATTAAAAGTCATACCCGGAGGTATTCTGATAGCCCCTACAGGAGCCTGGATATCGGTTGCGTGAACCGATGTCCACGACCCATCCGAATTTTTCTTAAATGCTTCACCCGATAAAATAACGCCTTCTTTCATTGTTGTTCTCCCCGATTATAGAAATCTAAAAAGTTAATCTTTTCCTGAAATGATATTTCCTGTTTTTTACTATGGAAGCACGTAACCTTCGTCCTTCCATCTTGACCAGTTTATCCTCTCTCTCACCTTTTTCGGCAGTAACTGCCTGAACGACTTCTCGGTATGAGAGGGTCCCTGATTAACTTCAATGAAAATCCAGGGTCGTGTAGTTGTCAGAGGCCTCCACGGAGAATGAACAAAATTCGGCGGTATGAAAATACAGGTAGTCCTGGTAATTATATGCCTTTCCAACTCAGGCCCCATGTACATTTCAACCTCAGCGCCAAGGTCCATCGGGTCATCCGGGTTGGTACCGATATGGAATAGCAACTCGGCGTCTTTGTGTATATGCGGCGGGTGTCCCGCCATAGGGTAATCGCCAATAGGAGAAGCCCCGGAAAACGGCATCATCCAGTGTACCAGATAAAAATTACTTCCACTGGCAACACTGTCCTGCATCCGCGCCATAACCGGGCGGCGCTCTTCGGGATACAGAGCAGAATCATACTCGATAAAGTATTTTCCGTATTTCTCTTCAGCCATATTCGTCTCCCGTTTATTAACTTACCCTGTCATTCCTTTGTTTCCGTTTACTTACAGCCAGACTATAATTACCTTCGTAACGAGATGAACCGCAACTATTATACCAAAATTATGATAGAGTTCTAAAAGCCGGCAGCAGTGTTCTCATTTTATTATTGACAAAGCATAGTGTTTTTGTTAAAGTATACTAAAACGATAGTATTAGTCTACTTTAACTTCTTTCTTTATACGAGGTGAATCATATGAAGCTTTCTACGAGAGGGCGCTATGGAACGAGGGCGCTTCTGGAGCTCGCCCTGCACGAAGGTAATGAGCCGGTGTTTCTTAAGGATATTGCACTCAGACAGCAAATATCGCTTTCCTATCTGGAGCATATCATCACTCCGCTGATATCAGGAGGGATTCTAAGAAGCACCAAGGGGCCGAAGGGCGGAATATCTTTAACCAGAACGCCATCCGATATAAAGCTTAGCGAGGTCATTCCCCTGCTGGAAGGCTCGATATCACCTACCGAATGCATAGATAATCCCGATGTCTGTGATAGAGCGGACTGTTGCGTTACCAGGGATATCTGGAGTGAACTGAAACAAGCCATCGATGATGTCCTGGAATCGACTACCCTCCAGGACCTCGTAGAACGGCATAAAGATAAAAATACTTCGCTGGAAGAGATGTACTACATATAGAGGCAAATGGCACGATGATTGACAGGTATTCAAGACAGATATTGTTCCACGGGATAGGTGAAGAGGGACAAAAGAAACTCGGTGACAGCAGTGTCGTAATTATCGGTTGCGGTGCGCTGGGCACGGTCACTGCCACGTCTCTGGTACGTGCAGGTGTCGGGAAGGTTACGGTAGTCGACAGGGACTTTATCGAATACCATAACCTCCAGAGGCAGGTCATTTTCACCGAGGAAGACATCGAGGAAGACCTGCCGAAAGCGGTTGCTGCCGAACGCCATTTGAAAAAAGTAAATTCTTCGATTGAAATTAAAGGAATCGTTGCCGATGTTAATTACACGAATATCGAGAATATAGTCGGGGGAGCTGACCTGATACTCGATGGGCTTGATAATCTGGAGACCCGTTTCCTTATTAATGATACCTCTCTTAAACATGGCATTCCCTGGATATATGCCGGCGCTATTTCTTCATACGGAATGACGATGAATATTATCCCGGGAAAGACACCCTGCTACAGGTGTCTGCATGCCGAGCCCGGTGGCGATGGAATTACACTTACGTGTGATACGGCGGGAGTAATAAGTCCGGCACCATTCGTTATCGGCTCGCTTCAGACTGTCGAGGCGATAAAAATACTTATCGGCGCCAAAGAAGTCAGTCACGAACTGGTAACCGTTGATGTATGGCACGGCGGATTCAGTCGGTTGCAGATCGAATTCCGCTCCGGCTGCCCCGCCTGCGCTGGTAATTATGAATTCCTGGAGGCGAAATTCGGTACCAGAGCTACATCGCTCTGCGGTCAGAATTCAGTCCAGGTATTGAATCCCGAGGTAGCAAAGATAGCCCTGGATAAACTTGCAAAGCACCTGGAACCACTCGGTGAGGTCAGTTATAACGAATTTTTACTCCGTTTCAAGGTAAACGGCCACGAAATGGCGGTCTTTCCCGATGGAAGGGCAATAG
>CAZIYN010000175.1:0-5282 GCA_964543495.1 uncultured Dehalococcoidales bacterium
GTAATAAACTGCCCGGCTTCCATATCGAACCCGTAAAGGTCCACGTAAGCCGGAGTACTGCCGTGTATTATCGCAAAAGTGTCTTCATTACCGGCTACAACCTTAATCATATTCTCATTAGCCGGTACCACTGCCTTTACCGATTCCAGTTCTTCTATGGCTTCTGAATCACTCAGGGTAAGACTAGCAGTCGTCGCACCGTACATTAGTCCCATCATTCCGGGTGCATCGGGACTCGACGGCTGTACGAAAAGAACGTTGCTCCCCAGTTCTTCGAAAGTGTCCGTAATCATATTCTGTAAGCCGGCTCCTACGGACATCAGGACAATTACGGCCCCTACCCCTATTATCATACCGAGCATGGTAAGCGCCGAACGCAGCTTATTGGAAAGTATAGACCTTATAGCAATACCGAAAAACTCGATAAATTTCATACCTGTCCCCGTTAAATACTAAACGCCGGTCCTATTTTTTATCCGACCTTTCATCACTCACGACCTGCCCGTCCAGCAGCCGTATCGTCCGTTCGGCCTGTTCGGCTATATCCATTTCGTGAGTGACCATCACTACGGTGATACCGTCTTTATTAAGCTCGTGGAAAATGGACATTATTTCCTGCGTGACACCGCTGTCCAGGTTTCCCGTGGGTTCATCCGCAAGGACAATCGCCGGGTCGTTTACCAGTGCCCGGGCAATCGCTACCCGCTGTTGCTCTCCGCCGGACAGCTCGGTAGGCTTGTGGCCCGACCTACCGGCCAGGCCGACCCGCTCCAGAGCGTCCAGGGCCAGCTTGCGTTTCCTCTGGACTCCCCGGTATATCAGCGGCAGCTCTACATTCGCCACGGCAGTGGCACGTGAAAGCAGATTATAGTCCTGGAAAACAAAACCGATTTCCTGGTTCCTCATCACTGCCAGCTGGTTATCGTTTAACCGGCTGACATCGGTCCCCTTGAAGGTGTATTTACCGGATGAAAGCTTGTCCAGGAATCCGATAACGTTCATCAGAGTGGATTTACCGGAACCCGAAGCTCCGATGATAGCTACCATCTCACCTTCTTCGATGGTAAGACTTACGCCCCGGAGAGCATTTATCTCTACCTTTCCCATTTGATATGTCTTGGTTACATTTTCAAACTCTATCATATTTATATACCTGAAAAGATATTACATCCCGCTAACTGTTCCTCGAACAGCCTGATTACCGGCTCATTATAAGGTCGCCTTCGCTGAGACCGCTTATAATCTCGGTCTGGAAACCGTCGCTGAGACCTGTAGTGACGATTTTCTCTTCGGTACCGCCGACAAGGACGGCTTCGACTACGGTATAACCGTTACTGTTACGCTTTATGGCGCGGCTCGGTACGAGCAATACATCGGTCTTTTCTTTAATAATTATGTTGGTATTAGCGCTCATGCCGCCTTTCAGTCCGCTGTCTTCGGCAACTTCGAACCTCACCTTGACCTCGTACACGATAACGCCGCCTTCCTGTTTAGCCATATCGCTTATAAGATTAACCGTCCCTTCGAGTTCCAGTTCAGGTAAAGCATCCACCTCGATAATTGCTTTCTGCTCTGGCTTTACACTGGCTATATCTATTTCATCCACATCAACCTTCAGCTCCATCATGCTGGTATCTATCAGGTATGTAACCGGGTTTAAAGTGGATACGGTATCTTTTTCATCGACATACACGATTGCTATAGTCCCGCCGAAGGGAGCGGTTATCGTAGCATCTTTACGCTGTTTCTGGGCCTGCGATAGAGACTTGTCGGCCAGCGTCAGGGACTCGTTTGCCAGCCCCACTGCCTGCTCGGCCGCTTCTACCTGCAGCCTCTTTATCGCTACTTCTTCGCTGTCGGTGCCCGTGAGAATCGCGTCGAGCCTGTCTTCAGCCGCCGTCAGCCTTGCTTCGGCATAAACTACTATCTCCTGATATTCTATATATCCCGGAGTACCTTCCTCATACTTGGATAACGTGAATATAACCGTATCAAGGTCGCGCTGAGCCAGTGTTATATTCGCCTTCGCGTCATTGATATCTTCGAGAGTATATGAACTCTGTGACTGCTCCAGATTGTATTTCGCCGTTTTCAGTGCCACTTCCGCCTGTGTAATATCCGCCTGCGCCTTTGTTATTGCCAGTTCGGCCTGGGCTACCGCCAGGTCCAGGGCATCCGTTTCCAGCTCTGCAATAACGTCGCCTTTACTGACCTTATCCCCCTCTTCGAAATATATCCTGTTTATCCTTCCTCCCACACCGAAAGTAAGTGTCGCATCCTTGAAAACCTCGATATTCCCGCTTCCGCTGACATCCACGGTAATATCACCCCGCTGCACCTCCGTTTCCTGTGGAGGTGTGTCCTTTTCCAGTCCCATCTCGTTACAGGCGGTCAGACCGGTCAGCAGCAGGCACATAAGCAGTACACCAGTAATAGTTATTTTTTTCATTCCGGAGCCTCCAAAAGTATTTGTATATTGTCAACAGGACTATGTCTTAACTTTTTCGGCCTGTTGTTTTTGCCAGCGTTCACGCAATATAGGCACTTCACGTTCAAGAAAAGTATAGAGGTCATGCATCCTCTCAAGCCATTTGTATGTGGTTGATTCTCTGTCGGTAATTAGAGACAGGCCCCTTTCGGCAAGCTGTCTGAACAGTTTTACCTCGTCCTCTATACCCCGCTCTACCATATGGCGCAGGGCATCGGTATTTAACTGGAAATAATCATGCCTGATACCCGGTATGGTTGTCCTGGCAATAAGCCCGTGCTGTATGAGTAAACGGGTCGAGGTACTGATGGAGCCCTTGCTGGCAAGAAGCGCCTTCCCTATCTGGTCGGCACTCTGATAAGGCGGTTCTGCAACGATAAGCCAGCCGAAAATTCTTCCGGCCATTCTGGGCAGTCCGGTCTGTTCGGAGATAAGCCCGCACTCTTCAGCAAAAAGCTGCTTCTCTACATCTCTGGTTTCGTCCATCCCGTGCCTCCGCAATAGCACTATTTTGCAGTAATTATAGTGCTTTCTGTAGTATTTGTCAATACTTAATTATCTGAATTTTAACAACATTTCAAATATATTGAACTGCTGTCATCTTATGAGAGGTAAAACAAATATGATAATCAACTGCAGGATGAGAAAGGCTACCATCGGAGCAAGGTCGATAATCCCGAACTGCGGTAAAATCTTGCGCAGCGGAGCCAGTATCGGTTCCGTAATTTGAAAGAGGATTTTCGTAATCGGGTTTGTCTGCCCCGGTGTTATCCAGGACAATATCGCTCTGAGAAGGATACAGAAAGTGAGTGCCTGCAGGAGCAGCACGAGAAACCTGCGCAGGTAGTCCAGAAAAACATCCACTAATTCTCTCCACCGAGTTCTATTGCCCTGTCATAGGCAGCTTTTACTGCTTTTTTAACCAATTCTCTGAACTCTCCCCTGTCGAACACGCCGAGGGCTGCGGCGGTGGTGCCTCCCTTGGAGGTGACCATTTCACGCAGTTCGGCGGGAGATTTGCCGGACTGCTCTATCAGGTGACCGGAACCAAGCATCGTCTGGAGTATAAGTGTTCTGGCGGCATTAGTGGAAAAACCTATTCCCTCCGCTGCTTCGATTAAAGCCTCTACAAAGAGGAAGAAATACGCCGGACCGCTCCCCATTACCGCGGTGGCCATATCCAGGTACTTTTCATCGTCGACGAATATTTCCCTGCCGATAGCCCGGAGGATAGCCGTCGCCATCTCTTTCTGTTTGGTGGTAACTTCCTGTGTAGCCGTCCAGACGCTCATTCCTTCGCCAATCTGGGCGGGAGTGTTCGGCATCACCCGGACTGCGCTCTTATGAGATAGCCCCCCGGTAAGTGTCTTTATAGTAATTCCGGCCATTATCGAGAGCACAAGTTGGTCGGTCCCTATCTTTCCTTTCAGTTCGGCAATCGGTTCGGCGGAATACTGCGGCTTCACCGAAAATACGATAACGTCGGCACCTTCAATCGCTCCTGGTCCGTCATGAACAGCCTGTATTCGGTATTCTTTCCTGAGGAATTCGCAGCGTTCCTCGCTGATTTCACTCACGGAGATATCCTCTGCTTCCACGACCCCTTTTCCAATAAGTGAAGAGAGTATCGCCGTTCCCATAGTACCGCCACCGATAAACGCAATTTTCATATTCTATATTTTATCCCCTTTCTCCCCACTCTGGATTCCCAATCAAGTTGGGAATGACATGCAAGCTTCCCGTTCCCATTTCACCTTCTGTCATTCCCATTTTCCCTTCTGTCATTCCCGCGAAAGCGGGAATCCAGTCATTATATAAGTTTATCGTACAAGTCTTCCCAAAGCGGATTTAATTCCTCAATCAACTCTAATTTCCATTTTCTATACCAGCGTTTTATATCCTTCTCGCGTTCTATTGCTAGCTCAATACTGTCAAACACTTCGTAATATACTAAACTATAGACTTTATATCTTTTTGTAAAACCCTCTACCAGCTCATTCTTGTGTTCGTACACGCGACGTATAAGGTCATTAGTAACTCCACAATATAGAGTACCGTTCCTCTGACTGGCGAGGATATAAACATAATATTTTTTCATATCGCTCTGTTTCCTCAACCAAGTCAGAAGTCACTTCTCCAAAGATTTTGAATTTCACTTCATCACTATATTCACAAGTTTGCCCGGCACGTAAATTTCTTTAACCGTCTGCTTTCCTTCCAGATAAGGCTTCGCCTTCTCGCTGGAGCGGGCTTTTTCTCTGGCTTCATCCTCGGTTATAGAAGCGGGAACGGTAATCCTGTCGCGCAGTTTGCCGTTCACTTGCACCACCAGGGTAATTTCTTCTTCTTTAGCCAGTTCCTCGTTCCACTCGAGCCAGTCCTGGTTATGAATGCTGTATTCCCGTCCCGTCCTCTGCCACAGCTCTTCTGTAATATGAGGAGCCGTCGGCGCCAGGAGCAGCATCAGTTTCTCTATCGCTTCGTCCCAGTCCGTCTTTTTCACCTTCCCGGATTCTTTGACCTTCGCCAGATAATTGGTGTACTCCATAAGTGCCGCTACCATAACATTGAAGCGCAGTCTTTCAATATCATCCGTTACCTTCCTGATTGTCTGGTGCATCATCCGTTGCAGTTCGATACCCGATTGCTCATCAGGCGATTTTTCATTATACGGTTCCAGTACCAGGTTCCATACGCGGTTGTACCAGCGACTCACCCCGGCTATACCGCTGTCATTCCAGTCGCCACCTTGTTCCCAGGGGCCGACGAACATCAGGTATGTACGGACCGTATC
>CAZIYN010000176.1:0-5190 GCA_964543495.1 uncultured Dehalococcoidales bacterium
AGGATAAGCTCTTCCGCCATAGACTGCAGTCTGTCATTGTGCGTATCGAGCTGCTCATTCCTTGCCTGAAGCTCGTTTTTCATCCGCTTTCGTTCACCGATTTCCCTGACGAAACCAATAACCACCAGTTTCCCGTCCTGGAAAACAGGGGTTGTATTTATCTCTACCCACCTGGTACGGCCGTCACCGCACTTGATTTCAAACTCGTCCGGCCCTGTCGGCTTTCCCAGGTTGTTTGCTGCCAGAAGTCTTACGGCTTTTTTCCTGTATTTATCTGGAAGTAGGTCCAGCTTTAAAAAACTCTTGCCTGTAAGCTCTTCCCTCCTGTAACCGATAATTTCTTCGGCTTTCTTGTTGCCATAGAGGAACCTGCCTTTTGAGTCGCTGATATAAACGCCGTCAGGTGCGCTTTCCAGGTAAACCATCGAATTTTTATCGGATATCAGTCTATGCTTTGAAGTTGTACTGCCCTCTTTTGTTTTCATCCCTGACTCCCGGCGGTTGCGAAACGTCCTGCTATATGTGCCAGTAGTATATTATCTGGCAAAATATATGCCAGAAGGCACTAATAATATATTACGCAGATAGATATATGTCAAGTATGTGGATAGAGAGGAGTGGATATGTGGACAGCAGGAGCAGGTTTGTGGCAGACGGGTGTTTTACCATTCCTCGCGGGGGATATGAATGAGGTCGGATTCTCCCTCGCCTTCACGGCTGAATTGTGTGTCCGGGTGAGTGTTTTTAAGGATTTTCTCTCTTACATCATTGTAATAACCCTGGTATTCAGATATCTGTTCACCTTTTTCGTCGAATACCATAACCATATCGTTCCGGCACCTGATAACACTTTTAATCATTTCAGTTCTCCTGTTTTCTGTTTGATAGCCAGTCCGTATTCACAGGTCTATTGTAATCACCCGGGACTGTTATTTTCATAAAAAATGCATAAAGAAACCATAAAAAAATGGAATGAACAGAGTAATCCGCGAGTTATGGGTTTGACAACCGGATTGAATCACCATAAGATTTGTGATTGAACCATGAGATATTAATCCCGTCTGTTGTGAGGAGTGAAGTAATGCCTTTGAGCGATGAACAGAAAGAGAAGCTGTCCGAATGGCTGCATTCGAAAGGGTGCAATCCCGATTGTCCTTCCTGCGGGTATAACGAATGGTCTTTCGGAGACATCGTTGCCTTTCCGCATGTTAGTGTCGAAGGGATTGATGAGAACGCCTTTGTACCTGCGGTGCAGCTTATCTGTAAAAATTGTGCCTTTGTGAGGTCGCACGCCGCCGTTCCCATAGGACTGCTTTTTACCGGTATCACAGAGGAAGAAGCTGAAGCGGAACAGGAAGAATAGCTAGTCGTATCTTCTTTCTATGATATAACCGACTATCAAGCCTATTACTCCTCCAACCAGGGGGAACGCAATATACCCTACTCCGATATTGAACGCTTTAAGGAGAAATTCCCAGACAGCATCTCCGGAGGACTCGGGTATTGCCAGCAGGTTGTTCGCCACTCCCTGGATATACTCGGGCCAGGGGGAAAACACGATGATAATCAGAACGACGAGTGTTCCTATAATCGTGCACATTAATTTCATCGTATTATCCTTTGGTTTCCTAATTACCTGATGTTATTTACTATCATTCTTCCGGGTGGTCATCCTCGGGATGGTCGTCTTCCGGATGGTCGTCTTCCGGATAGTCATCCTCGGGGTGGTCGTCTTCCGGATGGTCGTCTTCAGGGTGGTCGCCTTCGCTTGTTCCTGTATCTCCTTCCGGATCTTCTATCAATACAGCCACAGCTTTTCCATCTATTACTTCCACCTTATATTTTCCTGTTTGAAGTTCCTGTATTAATTCTGCCAGTCTTGTCCTTTCTGCTTCTACTTCCCTGATCCACTCCGCGTCCACTTCTCCAGACGCTTGCCTTACACGTATTTGTTCTGCTAATCTCGCTCTCTCCGCTTCCATTTCGCTTATCATGTCTTTAATGGTTACATCTTCCGGAGCCTTAACCTCTTCCGATGTGTCTTCTTCAGATGTGTCTTCTTCAGATGTAGCTACCTCATCTTCACCTTTTGTTTCTGCTTCATTTTTACCTTTAGCATATTCATCTTCAACTGTTTCATCACTTTCTTTATACGTATCCGGAGTTTTATCTACCTCAGTATTTTCTTTTGGCTTTTGTGCTGCGATATGCTGGACTATCTCATCGTCTTCATTAATCTCGACCTGGACAGTATTACCAACCTCCAGTGTATCGATAGTCGATGACGCTCCTTCGGCTTCTACTGAGGTTTCGGTATCGATTTTCAATGTAATTGTTTGACCGTCTTTAGTAACAATGGTTATTTCACCGTTTTCCGAGTCCACCTGTTGAATAATACCTTCTAACTGTTTAACCTCCTCTTGCGTACAGGAACTCATTGTCAGAACTAAAATTGCAAGACAGGTTATTATCAGTGGAATAGTTGTTTTCATATTAATCCTGCTTCTCCTTTGTCTGGGTAATAACTGATTTTAACACAGTATCCGTTAATACCCGAAATCATTATGGCCGTATTGCTTATCGTTGAAAAGTTTGGATATAATTGAAGACGTAGCCAGCGTAGCTCAGTTGGCAGAGCAGCGGTTTCGTAAACCGCAGGTCGTCAGTTCGAATCTGACCGCTGGCTCCATTGCATTGTGCGGAGATTTATTTACCTGTCCCTTTCGATGTCACCAGCATGGTGCTACCGGCTGATGGATATTCCTCTGGCTTCGAGCTTCGGTATGTCGTCGTTAACGGAGCTGCTGCTCAGAGGATTTTCATTAAGTGTAACTTTCTCCAGGGAAGGGAGGAAAATCAACCAGTGGATATCACTTATCTGGTTCTTTGCCAGAGTAACCTTGGTGAGTTTGGAGAGGGATTTCAGTGGTGAGATATCGCTAATTTTATTGAACTCAAGGTAGAGCCAGTTTAATTCCGTCAGCGAAGACAGCGCTGAAATATCGGTTATCTGGTTCCAGCGGAGGTAAAGCCAGGTCAGTCCGGTCATCTGTCCCATTGATGAAATATCGGTTATCTGGTTATTGGTGAGGTCGAGTATATTGAGGACAGTCAGCGAGGACAGTGGTGAGACATCCTCGATTTTATTGTGCTCAAGGTGCAGTTCGGTGAGTGATTTCAGGGATTTCAGGGGCGAGATATCATCAATCTGGTTATAGGCGAGCCAGAGCGACTTCAATCCGGACAGCGAGTCCACCGGAGAGATATCACTCAGCAGGTTTTCTCCGAGAGACAGCCGCGTGAGGTTTTTTAACGAAGACAGTCTGGAGATATCCTCGATGTTATTATGAGTAAATTCCAGGTCAGTAAGTTTGGTAAGCCTGCTAACCGCCGAAACGTCCGTAATTTCATTGAATCCCAGGTGTAGTTCCGTCAGGTTTTTCAGCGATTCCAGCGGAGAGATATCCTCTATCCGGTTATAGCGGAGATGAAGTACGGTGAGTCCGGTCAGGGAAGCCAGCGGGGAAATATCTGTAATCCTGTTCTCACTGAGGTCCAGTTCGGTCAGTTCTGTGCAGTATTCGAGTCCGGACAGGTTGCTTATGTCTCTTTTCACGGCGGTCAGCGAGGTGAGTCCGGCAACATCTTCCGGTTCGATAGGACCTTCACGTTTATTGGTTGCATCTCTGATAGCTGCCTCGAAATTGGGGTCGGAGAAAGGCGGAGCACCGTTTTCCGCAATTTCCGCGTCTTCTCCGGATGAGCCGCAGGAGACGCATAGAAAGGCCGTTACTATGAGACAGGTCACTACTACTAATATACTCTTTTTACCCATTTATCACTCGTCTCAGGCTGTCTGAGGAATCAATTACCCGTAACTCTGACGCATATTATAAACCAGAAGGACTTAAAGTGTCAGTAATATGCTTACGCTACCGTGCCGGAACTTTCCTCCGGACGCATTATTGGTTCGTCCTGATTAAAACATCGTCTATCCAGATTGCATCGGTAGAATCCGACATTGCTGTGTTATTGAACCTTACTTTGAAGTCCGAGATAAAGTACTGGGAGCTGGTTATATTTTCGCTGAAATAGCACCAGGTATTGTTTGCTCGAGTAGAGTAATCCGCAACATCAAACCAGGTATCCCAGGTGCTGCCGTTATATATCTCGATGATAATATCACCTGTCCCAACGTTAGGCCTCGGGTTGAACCAGAACTCCACATTGATATTATAAAATGCCGTTGAAGCGTTCAAATCATCGGAGGTTAAATAACCGGCTTCGGTTTCTCTACCTCTCGCGGCATATGAGCCGGTATTTACCCTGTTACTGTTTTGCTTCCAGACAGTCCCTCCGTTGTCATCCCAGTTCGCGTCCCATGGGTCGCCCTCGAAACTGTCGGTAAGAAGAGTCAGGCCTGCCGGAGTAGCACTATCCTCACCGGAATAGCTGCTCTCATTATCGATATTATCCACCGCAGTTACTACGTAATAGTATGTAGTGTCGTTTGTCAGTCCGGTATCGGTGTAGGTACTGATTACTACCGGACTCGCATTTACCTTGCTGTATCCGGAGCCTGAAGTAAGGCTGCGGTAGACATTGTATCCGGCGATATCGCCTTCACCGTTGTCATTCCAGTCTAGCTCCACCTGGAGGTCGCCGGCGGTGGCGACAAGTCCCGTAGGCGCTGACGGAGTCGCATCCGGAGTGGCGCTGTCTTCGCTCGAATAACTGCTCTCATTGCTGCCTTCGTCAACTGCGGTTACAACGTAGTAGTAGGTAACGTCATTGGTCACAGTGCTATCCGTGTAATTGCTCGTTGACAGCAGGCTGCCGTTAATCTTGCTGTAGCCGGAGCCTGAGGTCAGGGAGCGGTAGACGTTATAGCCGTCGAAGTCGCCCTCGCTGTTATCATTCCACTCGAGCTCGACCTGGGTGTCATGAGGTGTGGCAACCAGTCCGGTAGGCGCTGCCGGAGGCGGGTCCGTCGGAGTGGCGCTGTCCTCGGTGGAGTAACTGCTTTCATGAGCGAGGATATCAACTGCAGTAACCACGTAGTAATAGGTGGTATTACCAGACAGTCCGGTATCGGTGTAGTCGCTGGTCTCCAGCAGACTGCCGTTAATCTTGCCGTAACCGGAGCCCGAAGTAAGGCTGCGGTAGACATTGTACCCGTCGAGGTCGTCT
>CAZIYN010000177.1:0-5185 GCA_964543495.1 uncultured Dehalococcoidales bacterium
TCGGGACCGGCTGCGGATAGACTGGCCCTGAATATGCAGGACGCCTGGCTGGCTTTCGCCCGTACAGGTAATCCTTCCTGTAAGGGACTTGGCGAGTGGCTGCCCTACGGTGAACGCCGCATGACGATGATTCTCGGAGAAGAAAGTTACCTGGCTGAAGCCCCGTATGATAATGAACGACTTGCCTGGGAGTCTATACCGGAAGTATTCACCGGAGAAATCCGTTTAGAGGACCAATAATATACATTCAGGAGGTTTATTATCTTAACTAAATATTGCCTTCGCTCATAACCCGATGGGGACGGCGCCAATGCCAGTGAGGTTAGGCATACACTTACCGGTGGAAGGTGGTTGCTCCCGCCTTACAGTGGCCGGCACAGAATGATAAAGCCGGTCGTGGTCCGGAGCCGGGGATGGAATATGTCCCGGTGAAGCAGGAACCGGAAGTAATCGTCCCGGCAGAATGAGGACGGTGAATCTGTCAATAGTCTAATCGAGCCTGGAACCGCAGGGGAGAGATAACGGAACCCAACTCCTTAATTTGAGTTATTTCAAATCGAGGAGTGCAGGGTTTGAGCAGAAGAGAAGAAAACACAGGGTTTATCTGTGAAAACTGCGGCTGTGAAGTACAGCCTTTAGAAAACGGAAGTTACCGTAATCACTGTCCGTTTTGCCTGTTTTCCCGGCACGTGGATGTATTACCCGGAGACAGGAAGGAATCATGCGGTGGTTTAATGAAGCCGGTGCGTCTGGCGTATAAGTCCGGAAAGGGATACCAGATTGTTCACCGGTGCATAAAGTGTGGCGAAGAGAAAACGAACAGGATTGCTGAATTTTCTATACAACCGGACGATATAAATGAGTTGATAAAACTGGTACAGTCTTAAATTCAGGGCTGCGGAAAGAGAGAGAAAATGGCAGATACCAAATACGGAGAACTGATACATACCGACCTTATTGTAGATATCGGTCACTACACAGGTTATTCTATACTTTCTCACGAGGGAGAACTGGATGAGGATTGCAGTATCGGTTATCACTGCGTTTCGGAACCGATTTGTTTTGAGAAGCCTCACGCGCATGATTTCACCGAACTCCTGTTCTTTATCGGCGGTGACCCCACCGATATACGTGAGTTAGGTGCTGAGGTGGAGATATGCCTGGGTGAAGAACAGGAAAAGCACGTGATTACCACCGCCGGGGTGGTAGCCATCCCCTCCGGGCTGATGCACTGTCCTATAGATATCAGGAACGTGACGAAACCAATCGTCTTCCTTGAAGTATCCCTTACCCGTATCTACGGACACCCGGAGGAGAAAGACGAGTCTAAATAACCGGGTCGGACCGTTCTAAATAACAAACAGACAAACTCCACTGAGAATGGTACTATTCGGTTTTGATTGGCAAAGATATATAGAGATTGCTTTGCCTTCCGCTCTTCCTTCGACAGGCTCAGGATGATCGGAATGGTCTCGCAATGACTCGCCTCAGGCGGGAACCAACCAAATGCATACAGAACCTTGAAAATGATAGGTTCTGTTTATTTCTGGTTGTTAGCATTTACCTCACCCCTTTGCCCCCGGAAAATCCCTCTCAGTCTCCCTTTGAAAAGGGAGAGGTAATTACTTCCCCCTTTCGTAAAGGGGGATTAAAGGGGATTTCTCTCATGTGATGCCACCGACCTGCTATATGGCTGTTATCTGTTCTGAGAGGATACGGGGGTGAGTGTCTGTTTCAACCGAAACCGAATGATACAAAATGGTACACCCATTGACATAGTCTCTCATCTCATTTATTATACCTAGCACATCTATGTATATAGATGAAGGAGGTATAAGATGAGTTCATTATCTAAGTGGGGTTCACTGGTGGTGGCGGTCATAGGTGTGGCGGTGTTGGTCCTGGGGATAGTATTCATCGCCCAGGCAGGTTCTGCGAAACAGCAAATCGCCGATGATATCCAGCCTCTGATGATATCCGAGGTTGACGGTAAGTATGATGCCGTATCGGCACAGCATGCGGGTATGCGGCAGCAGGAAGAGCCCGGTATTCAGATGGGTACGGCTGCTCCGAGTGCTACGTATAACTACCTGACCATCCAGCGGACTTCACTCGGACTTACCAGGACGAATATCGGTCTTGCCGGTTTTATCCGGACTAACGGAATCATTGATATAGTTCTCGGTATCGGTCTGGTCCTGGCAGCCGCGATGGTTTACAAGCAGGCGAAGGCTTAACCGGATACAGCCCCGCAGTAACTTCGATTGACACGTCTCTCTGTGGTATATAGAATTCCCGCAGAGGAGAGAGTGTTGGATTCGCCGCGTCCGGATGCCGTTACAACCCGTAAACTGATAGCTTTCATCATCGGACTTGCCGTGATAGTTACCCTGATACTCCTGAACAGTGACGGCTATATCCGTATTATTGATGACCTGAATCTGGTATTTCACGAAGCCGGCCACGTTATCTTCGGGATATTCGGCAGTACGCCGGGTTTGTGGGGTGGCACACTGGGTCAGTTGCTCATGCCGCTTATCTGCGCCGGGGTGTTTCTCTGGCGCCGATCATACGTTTCCGTAGCGGTGATATTCCTCTGGCTGTTCGAGAATTTCTTCAATATCGCGATGTACGTGGGAGATGCCCGGGTGCAGAGATTACCGCTGCTTGGCGGCGGCAAGCACGACTGGGCGACCATACTTACCGGCATGAACGCGATGCACCTTGATACCTCCATCGCCACGGGGCTGAGGATAGCCGGCTGGACGGGCCTGGCACTCACGCTCGCCTGGATTCTTTTCCTCTGTTGGAGAGACAGGAAACTGTCTACCGTTTAGCAGGTGGAAAAAATACGGAGAGTTTTAAAGAGGGGGCAACGCCCCCTTTTTTGCCATTCCTTAATTCTCTGTGCCATAATTCCAGTATAAGTAACATGGAGGTTGGTATTGATGGAACAGAATATTACCTATTATGAAGAGCTGAAAAGGGAAAACACGCAGAAGACGTTTGAGATTGCCCTCAAGCGCGGTAACGAGCTTGGCATTGATACCTACGTGGTGGCATCCACCAGCGGCAGGACCGCCGTGGAAGCCGCTAAAGTTTTCGAAGGCAAGAAACTGGTAGTGGTCAGTCATGTCTACGGCTCCAGGGAGAAGGACAAGTGGTTCTTCACCGATGAAAACCTGAAAGCGTTAAAGGATAAAGAAGGGGTCTGTATAGTCACCGCCGCCCATGCTTTCGGCGGCATCACCCGTGCCATGAACCAGATGGCGATACCGGAAGCCCCCACCACCTATGTCATCGGGGATATAGTCGCCAACACCCTCCGCATGTTCGGGCAGGGGATGAAAGTGGTGACGGAGATAGCCTGCATGGCGGCGGACGCCGGTATGGTACGGTGTGACCAGGATATTATAGTGATGGGCGGTACCGGCAGAGCAGGCGGTTCCGATGTCGCAGTCGTCCTCCAGCCCGCCAACAGCCACCGCTTATTCGAGACCAAAATTAAGGAAATACTGTGCAAACCGAGAGAGTTTTAGGGGTATGAAATAGATATGATTACGGAGTGAATATAGTAGATAATATTGTTGATGCTACTCATATAATCGAGACCACATCATACAACTATGTTAACCTTTAGAATAATCAAAATCCATGATTTGTTGATATTTTTCTGGATCAGCTAGTTCCTTTTTTAAAAAATCAATCCAATTCTGGGTATACATAAATATCCCCAGTCTTTCTTTATAATCACAATATTCCCTTACACATTTTTCTTTACCTTCTTCGTATGAACCACGGATATTATAATACCTGTAGCATTTAACATGCTCAGGAGTCCTTCTGAAAGGTTTATTAATAGACTTAGATACTTGGTCTGCTACGTCCTTTGCTCTATGTATATATGGATCATCATGTACGATTTGATACTTGACACCTTTTACTCTTGTAGGATGAACCTCTCCAATGAGCTTCAGGGTTATTACTCCAACCTTTTCACTAAATTGACCTTCTTTTATAAATTTTATCTTTTCGATCAACTCTTCATCTATTAATATTGTCCGATTCCCTTCTTCGATTTTTCCATTTAGAGTATCAAGTATCGAAGCATTTTCAGGCCCTATGACCGCTATTTTTTTAAATAATTCTTGCCACCTTTTATTATCACGATTTATGCGTTCTTCGATAATGTGAATTAATTCAGCGTATCGGATTTTTTGTGATCTACCGACGTACCGATAGTATATATCTCCATTTTTTACTTCTTGTTTTTTTCCTCCATCTTTAGTAGTAATTACTGGTTTTAACGATGATTCTAAAACATGAATAATCCCAAATGTTTTGTTATGCCATGTATAGATGTCTTTTTCCCATTCTATAGAAGGAGAGAAATGTTCATTTAAAAATTCAGTGATAATTGCTTCGTCTATTTTAATAAAACGGTCATTCTGAAGCCCTATCGGTATGTGAGGTTTATCCTCAATTCCGAAGATAATTAGACCTCCTGAATGATTGGCAAATGAAGCTATATCTTTTCCATATTCGGCTAAATTTGCTATGTTGAAGGCTCTTTTAAATTCGACCGTATGTGATTCTCGACTTAGTAGATATGGTTTACCTGGCTTAAGGCGAAAGATCTCGAGTACTATTTTTTCTGTTTCCATTCTTCTTGTATGCTACTGAAGATATATTATACAGGTATGATATATAATTATTTACATAATGGTGTATCAGTTTAGTATTGTTGTTAATATTTGTCAATATATAAAGAGGGAGAGATAACATCTCTCCCTCTTTACTGATAGCAAATTATTGATTTTATAAATACATCTTGCCCGGTCCGGTGGTGAAGTAGAAGATTGGCCTGTCCACGCGGTTGAATTTGAGGGGGCAGTGCTTTAAGCCTGCCGGGACGTACACCATGCAGCTTTTATCTATTACGTGTTTCTCGTCTCCCAGCCACAGCTCTATCTCCCCGCAGAGGCTGCGGGTGTCATCCGGGTCGGTACCGAAGAATGCCAGCGTTTCATCGAAGTCGTGCGAGTGCGCTTCCACGGGATTGCCGCCGGGTGGTGTCCCGTCCCCTTCGGGCGGAGTGACCCATACGGTCTCCAGATAAAACGCACCCGGGATTACCTCGCTGTCCACGTACAGCAGGCGTCCGCCCTTACCGTTTCCAGCCTGC
>CAZIYN010000178.1:0-5107 GCA_964543495.1 uncultured Dehalococcoidales bacterium
GAGTACACCAATCGGAGTACTTCTGGTTATTGCCCTTAATAACATCAAAGTATATACTCTGTAATTTCTCAGTTACTTTACCTATTCCTCCGGAGCCAACTTTACGTCCGTCAATCTCAGCTACCGGGGTGATATTGGCGGCGGTACCGGTAAGAAAGCACTCTTCGGCACTATAAAGTTCTATACGGTCGATATGCCTTTCAATCGTCTTGAGTCCGAGTTCAGCTTCAGCCAGCTCGATTACCTTGTTGCGGGTAATTCCCATCAGAGGACCATCGTAACTTGCCGGCGTAACGAGGGTATCTCCCTTCAACAGGAAGAGGTTCTCACCGCTGCCCTCCGCGATATAACCGTCCGAGTTAAGCATAATTGCTTCGTCGAAACCGCGTTCGATTGCTTCCGTTTTAGCCAGAGCATTTGTGATGTATAGACCGGTGAGTTTGGCCCGCGGCACCTCGTTGGGGAAGCGCCAGGATGACACGCAGCACCTTACCGTTTCCGGCAGGTACGGACCCCACGGAAAGGCGAAGACGAAGAAATCGCACTCCAGGTCGTGGAGACGGACACCCAGAGCCTCCGAGCTTTTATAAGCGGCCGGGCGGATATATATATCTTCCTGAAAGCCGCATTTTTCGACAAGGTCGGTGGTTATCTGGCACAGCTTATCGATATTATAAGGCAGGTCAATCTTCAGGATCTGACAGCCCCTCATAAGTCGTTGATAATGCTCTTCAAGGCAGAATATATTGCACTGCTGCTTTTCATCGTTCCAGTTACCCCTTATACCTTCGAAGACTCCGGTACCGTAGTGGATGAAGTTGGTCATAATACCTATTTTGGCTTCAGATAACGGGATATACTCGTCTTTAAAAAAAGCATATGATGGCATTTTTTCCTCCTGGTAACGCCTATTATACCCAATACTTATACAGCAAACAAGTGTATTAATCAAGTGATTGATTATATTTACGCTCGGATATGTGCCGGAGTATGCTGTGGTATTACCGGCAGAATACAATCCTGAGCCGTTGACAAAGTACCGATTACAACTTACATTAAATCATAGGAGATATATTCAATATTCTCTGAATATTAGAGGTAAATTATGCGGCCTGATTTTATACAGGGTCTTTTTCTTGAAATAGTCTGGGCGGTCTGTCTGGTCGTTATATCTACTTTCATTGCCTGGCTTATCCGGTTTGGAGTCAGGTATCTGGAGCAGAGACTCGAGCGACAGGGGAAAAAACATACCCTGCTTCCCCAGTTGCTGGACAGTCTGACGAAACCACTTTTCCTGCTGATAGTAGCCGAAGGTATTTTGTTCGGACTCAGTTCGTTATCATATCTGGATTCCTGGGAGTTTATCCTGGTAGAAATACGGATATCGGTACTTATCATCATGGTTACCTACGCCCTGGCAACAAATGCCGGCGTACTTGTGTCCTGGTACCTGACAACTACGACTGTCCGCAGGAAAGCGCGAGTCGATGAAGGTATAATCCGTTTCCTCAAACGGACTATATTGTTGATAGTATTCGCTATCGGCATCCTGGTCCTGCTGGACTACCTGAATATCAGTATCACTCCTATCATTGCAGGTCTCGGAGTCGGTGGTTTAGCCGTAGCCCTGGCTTTACAGCCCACGCTGGCTAACTTTTTTGCCGGTACCCAGATAGTATCCGACCGCGTGGTGCGGGTGGGAGACTACATAGAGCTGGATGACGGTAGTTCCATAAGAGGATTCGTTACGGACGTGGGCTGGCGCAGCACCAGGATAAGGACACCGTTTAATAATCTTATTATCATTCCGAATTCCAAACTGGCAGAAAGCGTCATTACCAATTATTACGGTCCAACTATGGAGATGGGGATTACCATAAACTGCGGGGTCAGTTACAACGCAAACCTGCCCAGGGTAGAAGCAGTCGCTATGGATGTTGCAAGCCAGGTAATCGAAGAACTCGATGAAGCGGACAAGACTTTCGAGCCCTGGGTGGTATTCGAAGAATTCGGGGACTCGAATATTAACTTTATGATATGGGTCCGGGCGAAGGACAGGCTGGGGTCTTTCCGCTTGCGGAGTGAAATTATTAAACGACTCAAAGCGGCTCTGGACAAGGAAGGCATAATGATTAACTACCCGGCCCGCCTGCTTACTTTCGACCCGGCTACAATGCCGCCGGCGTTCAAAGAGAGTCTTCAGGACCAGGGAAAACGGGAAAAGAAAGGCTGATACTCTACCTGGATAGACCCGGCGTGTTAAGTTTATAGCCCTTTTCTGTCTGCGGGTACAGGTCTTTCAGCAGCAGAGTCCGCCCTGTCTGTATGGCTGTGAAACCGTATTTCATACGGATGCGGTCTATTGCTCTATCAAGCTGTGTCTGCCTTTGTGACGATGTTT
Organism: uncultured Dehalococcoidales bacterium; assembly: GCA_964543495.1. Classification (GTDB taxonomy): domain Bacteria; phylum Chloroflexota; class Dehalococcoidia; order Dehalococcoidales; family UBA2162; genus CAYVOV01. The sequence continues at coordinate 2,402 of CAZIYN010000178.1, forward strand.
CCATCATAGAGAGTTGACCTGCCATTTCGGACAGGTTCGATACCCCGATTCCTATAAGGCGTACCGCCTGTTTTTCTTCTGCGAGCGCTTTATCCAGCAGTTTTTCCCCGGTACCATATATCTCGTGGTCACTGTCTATGGTCTGTGTAAATGTTTTACTGCGGGTAAGAGTGGTGAAATCGGTATATCTGAGTTTTATTGTGACGCACCTTGCCTGCCTGACGCGTGCCCTCAGGTCCGCTCCTACCCTTTCGCTTAGATAACGCAGGGTGGCTTTCAGAACGGAGCGGTCTCTTATATCTTTGCCGAAGGTTGTCTCCCGGCTGATGGACCTGGCAGTCCCGGGCGGTTCTACTCTTCTGTCATCGATACCGTTAGCAAGTCTGTGCAGATTATCACCCCATACCCCCAAGCGTTTCCTGAGAATATCCGGTGATAAGGAAGCCAGCTCTCCCACTGTTTTGATACCGGCGCTTTTAAGGAATTTCTCCGTTTGCCTGCCGACTCCGGGCAGTCTGGATACCGGAAGCGGGGCCAGGAAAGAGCGTTCGTCTCCCTTTTTTATCTCGATTAGACCGTCCGGTTTGGAATAATCGGAGGCGACCTTCGATACTACTTTACAGCTTGAAATTCCCACCGAGGCATTAAGCCCGATTTCATCCTTAATCCTCCGTTTCATCGCTGCAGCCATTTCGGGTATTGAACCGTGGAGCGACTCGAAACCGGTAACGTCCAGGTATGCTTCATCGAGTCCTCCCGGTTCTATAAAAGGCGTGAAACCGGCAAGTATATCCATGAACTGCCGGGAAGCTTCCCGGTACCTGTTAAAATTACCCTCTATGAATATAGCCCGGGGACAGAGGCGGCTGGCCGTCCTGATAGGCATTCCTGAGTGCAGGCCGTATTTCCTTGCTTCATATGAAGCGGCGGCAATTACTCCCCTCTCGCCTTTCTTGCCTCCCACAACGACGGGCTTTCCCAGCAGGTCCAGATTAAAGACCTGCTCAACGGAGACGAAGAAGGCATCGAGGTCTATATGAATTATTGTTCGGTCTGCCATCTTATCCTGTGGATTATACGGGTACTCCCGGTATAGCCAGTCTGATGCGGTAAATGCTGGGACGGGCGGTGATGTATAAAGTCTTCCAGTCGGAATCGCCCCAGGCGAAATTGGAAGCCATCTCCGGCACTTTTATGCTTCCGAGGGCTTTACCTTCGGGCGAAATAACCCAGATACCGCCGGGACCGGTGCAGTAGACATTACCTTCTTTATCCACCTTCATCCCGTCCGGCGAGCCCGGCTCGTCTCCCTCCATCTTTATAAAGACCCGTCCGCCGGAAACAGTCCCATCGGGATTAACATCGAATGCGCGGATATGTCTCTCCCTGGTGTCGTTCACGTAGAGGATACTCTCATCCGGTGAGAAAGCCAGTCCGTTCGGTATTTTACAGTCGTCCATCAAGAGGACTAATTCACCGTCGGGAGCGATTTGATATACTCCATTGAAGTCCAGTTCTTTACCTTTCGGCGTGTCGCCGAAGGAAGGGTCGGTGAAATAGACGCTACCGTCCGACCTCACGACAACGTCATTGGGTGCATTGATTCGTTTTCCCTGGTAGCGCTCGGCGAGCACGGTAATGGTGCCGTCAACCTCGGTACGGGTCATCCGCCGGGAGCTCGACTCGCAGGCAATGAGCCGACCACTGAAATCAAGCGTCAGTCCGTTAGCGTTACCACTGGGACTGCGGTAGGTGGTTACTTCCAGTCCGTAACTGTACATATCGAGTCGGACTATCCTGTTCCTGGGAATATCACTAAAAAGAAGGTAATCGCCGCACCAGAGAGGTCCTTCGGTGAAACCGAATCCGGCGGCAATCCGCTCAATCTGCGCGTCTTCCGGTACAATATTATTAATTCCTTTGTCGAATTCTTTAACTTCTACATCCATATAATTCTCCTTCATAACTCCCCTGATGATTTCAAGCATTTCTTCGTAAATAGTCATTTTTCTCTTTGAAAAAATATGGACTAAGAATCGACTGCCAGTTTACCTCCCCTGGCGCGGTTCTCCTTTTTACCTTCGTGCATAAGGATGCTCACGGCTTCCGGTGGTACGTTAAAGTTCTTGCAGACGGCATCGGTGATGTCTTTCACAAGTCCTCTTTTCTGCTCGATAGTCCTGCCTGCGTCGGCTTCGATGATAATTAACGGCATAGCTTTCCTCCTGAAGTAAAGATATGGCAATTATAGGTTTTACGCAGAAGGAATGCAATGATGGAATGGGTATAAAAAGAGGTATTAGTGCTGCAGGTTACTGCATCGTGAATTCGGTAGTATAGTCGTTTACGTTAATCGTGTAGGTATCGCCCGAGACAAAGTCCGTCCCCAGGTTAATATTCTTCTCAAAATAGCTGTATACCTGAATGCATTCCAAATCCCGGGGACGCTGTGTCGTTACCTCGATGTTAATCGTACTACCGTCCCGCTCGGTATTCAGTTCGTGGAAAGTGGTACATCCATCGGAAAGACCGCCCTGGATGTGAACGAATATCTGGGGCGGGTAGGATTCTGCAATGCTTATGTCAACCTCATGGACTGGCGCCGGACGAATCAGGACATCGTCTCCGGGCGGTTCGGTGCCGTTTTCACCGGAGCAGGCCCCGAAAATGGTGATGATGAGACCGAGTAAAACAGCTATGGAGCAT
>CAZIYN010000179.1:0-5054 GCA_964543495.1 uncultured Dehalococcoidales bacterium
ACTATGGACATCACACTGGCACATCCCCGTGAAGCCCTCGATTACGGTCGCGAATTCATGTCTCAGATAACAACATCCAAGGTCAGCCAGACACAGGGCAGACTGGGAACTCCGTTTATCTTCGGCGCCACCAACACCCAGGGCATTGTAAATGCCTATAATAATCTCCGGGGGCAGATGGACAATTCGGATGCCGTAGAAGCGGAAGCGATTGACGAATATATCATCGGTATGGCGGCCTGCTTCGGTTGCGGAGTCCACTGCCGGGGTAAATTCATCATCCCGGACGGACCTCTGGCAGGAACTTACGATGAAGGTCCGGAATACACTCACCAGGTCTCCTTCGGCTCCATAAGCGGCTGCCGGGATACGGTAGCCATCCTTGAAGGTACCCACCTGACTAACAGGTATGGTATAGATGTCCTTGAAGTCGGCAATATCATCGCCTGGGCTAATGAGCTTTACGAAGAAGGCATTATTACCACCGAAGATACCGGCGGACTGGAACTGGGGTGGGGCAAACCCGATGTAGTTCTTGAACTGACAAGGCAAATTGGTGAGAGAGAAGGATTCGGCAATATTCTTGCCGAAGGTGGACACCGCGCCGCTGAAATAATCGGCAGGGATTCCATCAAACACTGGGTTGGTATCAAAGGTCTGGGACAGATGAACTCGGACGAGAAAGCCACCCCGGGCCTGGCACTGAACATCGCTACCGCCTCAAGGGGCGCTGACCATCTGAGAAGCCGGCCCGCCATCGACCTGTACCACTTACCGGAACCGGTATTGAGAAAGATATACGGTCAGCCCGTTCCTTACGACGGACCGTTAAGCTCCGATTATCGCGACTACGAAGGAAAGCCCTGGCAGGTCTTCTGGCAGGAGAACTGCTATATGGCGGTCGATAGTCTCGGTATATGCAAGTACCATACCACCTTCCTGGGCGCCACTCACCCGAACTTCGAAGAATGGTCTAAACTGATATACCTCATCACCGGACTTGAAATGACCCCGGTGGACATATGGACAGCCGCCAGACGGTCGAACATGCTTGAGAGAATGTTCAACATAAGAGAAGGATTGACAAGAAAGGATGACTGGCTGGTCGACCGCTACTTCGATTTACCGCTGCCGGGTGGTATTCCGGCTGTTCGAGGGCGCTCTATAGACAGAGAAAAATTCACCAAGATGATTGATGAGTTTTACGAGCACAAAGGTCTGGACGAAGAAGGTAACCCGAAACCGGAAACACTTGAAAGCCTCGAGCTCGACAAAGAGCCGACTCACAAGCTGTAGAATAAGAGAGAACAGGAGAATACAAGTGGCAAAAGTATTAATGTTAGATTACGAAAAATGTACCGGCTGCCGGGCCTGTGAGTTAGTCTGCTCTGTCATGCATGAGGGAGTAAGCAACCCGTCTCGAAGTCGGATAAAAGTAATGAAGTGGGAGTGGGAAGGACGCTACGTCCCCATGAGCTGTCAGCAATGCGAATCGGCTCCCTGCCAGGCTATATGCCCGGTGAAAGCCATCTCCCGTGATGAATCACTCAACAGGGTGATGGTCGATTACGATACCTGCATAGGCTGCCGTATGTGCGTTGCCGTCTGTCCGTTCGGAGCAATGGCGTTCGACAGGATTGGCAAGAAAGTAATTAAGTGTGACCTTTGTGACGGTGACCCGCAGTGCGTCCGGTTCTGTGAAACCGGTGCGGTGCAGTACGTCGAAGCCAGCGAGCAGAATATCGACAAGATGCTCGGTACCGCTGATAAGCTGACCAGTATTGCGCAGAAAGTCAGCGCCGCAATGACTGCCGAATAAATCGGAAAAGGTTATGGGATAACGAGTGTTTTCGCCCTGTTACGGGCGGGAATACTTGTTATCCGGTGGAATTAAGGTCTATATACCGGGACAGGTGCAGCATATGAGTGTGAAAATAAATATCAATCCGTCTATGACCTACCTTACGGATGGACTGGAAGTACTGGAGGTCAAGGGGAAGAACGTCGGCGAATGCCTCCAGCAGCTTGTCGACCGTTTCCCTCAGGCAAAGGAATGGATTCTCTCCAAGGACGGCGGGCTTAACAACCATATCGATGTTTACGTTAACCTGGAAAGCTCCTATCCTGAAGAGCTTGCCAAGCCGGTCAAAGACGGAGACGAACTCCATATCATAGCTCAGGTTGCCGGAGGATAGAAAACCGGAAAATCTAATATAAGGACTGTATATCCGTCCACAAAAAAACCGGAAACTAAAAAATAGTGATAGCAGATACAAAAGTGGACAGGGGGCGGGCTAACCCGCTCGGTTACAAGAGGTACCTTAAACCCCAGACCGAGTGGGGCTGGCAGGTAGCTGTCTATCTGTATCTGGCCGGTATAGGGTCCGGCGCCTTCGCCGTCGGTCTTTTTATGGAATGGCTGGGTTATTCTCCTCACAGTTTCAGACCGATGGTACTCTGGGGACCCATCCTCGTCGCTATAGGCGCCCTGTTTCTCGTGCTTAAGCTGGGCATTAAAAGAAGGTTCCTGAACACCATAATGAACCCCATGACTTCATGGTTATCAAGAGGTTTCTATATCCTTTCTGCATGTATTATCGTCGGGACCGCGGTACTGGTATTTGCCATCCTGGAAAGCCTGGGAATTGATATAAGCAACCTGTCACCGCTTATACTGGCACTAGATATCATCGGTTTCATTTTTGCTCTGGGCACGGCTGTTTATACGGGGATTCTCATACAATCGGTAAAGTACGTGTCTTTCTGGAATACCTCATTTCTACCCGCTCTGTTTACGGTCTCATCACTGTCAACGGGAGCGACGGCGGTTATCCTTTCTGTCATCGGATACACCGCTTTTTCAGCATCGGTTGGATATCCCGGCCGGTTGATAAATGCTTTAACGGTAACGGAACTGGTCTTTATTGTGCTGGAAATTATCGTGCTCGCTTTTTATCTTTCCTCCAGGTATAAGGCGGAAGAATACGGGAAAGATTCCGTCCGGTTACTGCTATCGGGAAATCTCAGGCGCCCGTTCTGGGTTGGCGTAGTTACCGTGGGATTCGTCTTCCCTATTATCCTTGAAATTATACACACCCTGTTACACGGGCAACATATTATATTAGTCACCGCCGGTTCATTATTGCTGATAGGCGGTTTCTTCCTGCGCTACTGCGTGGTCTACGCCGGTATAAAGGATGAGCACCCCCTGCAGCAGTTGATGGACGAGCAATATACGCTGCGGGTATTGAGAGAGACCGGAGGATAAAACAGACAGGATAGAGATACAGAGGAGTTATCGGATGCAACAGAAAGTACTGGTTATCGACTATGAAAAATGCACCGGATGCCGTGCTTGCGAGCTCGCCTGCTCCGTTTTTCACACCGGCGCCAGCAATCCGAGCCGCTCACGCATAAGAGTTATAAAGTGGGAAGAAATCGGGCTTTACCTGCCCCTGACCTGTAACCAGTGTGAAAAACCTGTCTGTGTTGAAGTCTGCCCCACGAAAGCCTGCTATATCAGTCCTGAGACACATAAGGTTCTTATTGATAAGAACGTATGTATAGGATGTAAAACCTGTATTCTTGCCTGCCCCTTCGGTTCACCTATATTCGACCATTATGAGCATATAACGGTGAAATGCGATTTTTGCGACGGCGAACCGCAATGTGTACGTTTCTGTGAAGTTGACGCTATCCAGTACCTTGATATCGAACGGATAAGTGGTCAGAAGCAGTTAGCGGCAGCTGAGAAATTCACTGAAGCCCTGAAGCAATTAGCAGGTAAGTGATAAATCTTACTGTTATAAAAAAATCAAAGGCCGACCCTTTTTTAAGAGTCGGCCTCGGTAATTAAACGCGGATTATCGGTGTTTTTAGGCTTTGCTTATTCTGCAGAGCAGGGCTTTCATTTCCGTATAACCGGTAATCGGGTCGCGAACATCGGCCGAAGTAAGCAGATTAGCATTGGCCGCCGACCAGCCGTGCGGTATACTGACGACGTTCTCGGCCATTTCCTCCATCAGGTGAACTTTCATAGCAATCTTCCCCTTGGGATTTTCGATTACCATCATATCTCCGTCGCCGACGCCGTACTTCTTTGCCGTCGCCGGATTTATTTCCGCAATCGGCTCCGGCGCCTCTTTTTTCAGGGACGGCAATGTTCTGTACTGAGTGTGGGTATACTGTGGAATCCGGGAACCGGTAGTCAGAATAACCGGGTATTCCTTGGCGAGTTCCGGCGAACTCACGGGACTCTGGGTCGGCTCGATATGACGAGGTATGGGGTCGTAGCCGTTCTCTTTCAGGGTTTCCGAATAGAGTTCGATTTTCCCTGACGGAGTCCTGTACTTGGGTATGATGTATTTATTTTTCTCATCGACGTAGTACATACCCTCTGGATGCTCTTTATCAAGCTGTTCCCTTGTCACGCCGCTTGGTCCGAGGAAGAAATCTACCACCTCTTCATCTGAATTCCAGGGGAAATGCTCGGCATATCCCATTCTCCTGCCGAGTTCGGTCCAGATTTTCCAGTCGGGCCAGCTTTCACCGACCGGCTCGATAACTTTCTTACGCAGCAGAGCGTAAGGTTCACCTAAAGTTACTCCGTAAACATAGCCGACACCGCTCTTCTCGAGGAAAGAACAGGCCGGAAGAACCATGTCCGCCAGCTTGGCGGTATCCGTCATGAAAAGGTCCGTTACCACAAGGAATTCGAGTTTTTTCATCGCTTCCTCGACCCGGGCTGAATCCGGAAGAGTCAGTACGGGATTGCCTCCGTTGACAATCATGGCTTTAAGGGGATAGGGTTTCCCTTCCAGTACGGACTCTGCAAACAGGTTCTGCTGGCCGTAGGGTGATGTCCTGCCCCAGAAACGCCTGAACAGGGGATGAGCTTCTGCCCCGATTGGTTCGTCGACTTCCGGTAACCTGAGGTCGCCCAGGCGGATAAACGGTATCGTTATCCAGCTTCCCGGGACATTAAGGTTGCCGGTGATGGTCTGGAGCAGATTCATTACACGGTTGCCCTGGAACCCGTTAACATGCTGGTCGAT
>CAZIYN010000180.1:0-5020 GCA_964543495.1 uncultured Dehalococcoidales bacterium
TGGTATAAACCGGAAAAATTTTCGGAGACCGGAGGATAAATGGCCCTGATTGTTCAGAAATACGGTGGGTCTTCCGTAGCCGACGCGGAAAAGATAAAGAATGTTGCCCGGCGTATCATCGCCACTAAAGAAAAAGGCAACCAGGTAGTGGTGGTCGTTTCCGCGATGGGTGATTCGACCGATGAGTTGATGGAGCTTGCCGGTCAGGTATCGGCGCGTCCGGACAGTCGTGAGCTCGATGCTCTTGTCTCCACCGGTGAAATCGTTTCCGCTACTTTACTTACGATGGCGCTTAATGATATGGGCCATAAGGCGATAAGCCTTACCGGCGCCCAAGCGGGGATTCGCACCACGGCCGCCTACAGGCAGGCACGTATCGTGAAAGTGGAACCGAAACGACTTGAAAGAGAGCTGGAGAAGGAAAACATCATCATCGTTGCCGGTTTCCAGGGCGTCACCGACGATATGGACGTGACCACCCTCGGCAGGGGCGCTTCGGATACCAGTGCGGTGGCGCTGGCGGCAAGCCTGAAAGCCGACGTATGCGCACGCTATACGGATGTCGAGGGTATTTATACCGCCGACCCGCGTATAGTACCGGAAGCCCGGCCGCTTGCCGAAATCAGCTATGAAGAAATGCTGGAACTGGCTACCTACGGCTCGATGCACTCACGGGCGATTGAGCTGGCGGAGCTTTATGATATACCGATTCTGGTGGCATCCAGTTTTACGGATAGTCCCGGCACATTAATTCACGGAGGGGAATCAATGGAAGTACGGAATAAAGTAAGCAGCGTGGCTTATGACCGCGATGTGGCTAAAATAACGGTAGTCGGTGTTCCGGACCGTCCGGGTATCGCCGCCGCCATTTTCGAACCTCTGGCAGCTGCCGATATCAGCGTGGACACAATCGTTCAGAACGCCAGCATTGAAAATATCACGGATTTAACCTTCACCGTCGCCAGGGGAAGGCTGGAGGAAGCGCTTAAAGTAGTGAAACCGGTAAGTGAATCTATCGGTGCCAGGGACTGTATCGGCAATTCCAAACTGGGGAAGGTAAGTATTATAGGCACCGGTATGCAGAATGCCCCCGGATACGCGTCCAGGATGTTCCAGACACTCAGTGAAAAAGGCATAAATATACAGTTAATCGCCACCTCGGAAATCAGAATTACCTGCATTATAGAAGAAGATAAAATTAATGATGCAGTACATGCTTTACACAGTGCTTTTGAACTGGATAAAGACTAGCTTGCTGAGGTAAAATAAGGTATATATTTTCACATAAGGAGCATCTGGAAATCCGGAATGACTCATCGAGAAGAAGACTTCACAAAACTGAAGCGAAAATCCAATAAAGAAGCGATTCTGCTGGCGATGCAGGGCAGGTGGCGCGAGGCAATTGCCGTCAATGAGAGCCTGCTCGAAAGCTATCCCAATGATGTGGACATCTATAACCGCCTTGGCAGGGCATATATGGAGCTGGAAGAATATTCGCTGGCAAAGGAGTATTACCAGAAAGCGCTCGAGATCGACCCGTATAACACCATCGCCCAGAAAAACCTCAGCCGTCTGTCACAGGTAGGTGATTCGGCGACAGGAAGCGGGAACACTTTTTATGCGGTTGAACCCCAGCAGTTCATCGAAGAGGTCGGCAAGACCGGTGCGGCCAATCTTTACCGCCTGGGGAGACCGGAAATTCTGGCGAAGACAGTTGCGGGGAGCAAGGTAAACCTGAGGGTTGAAGGACTGGGTCTTATCGCTGAGAACGCACGCGGTGAATACCTCGGCAGGGTTGAACCCAGGCACGGACAGCGCCTTGTAAAATTAATACAGGGCGGTAACAAGTACACAGCTTCCGTTATCAATGCGGGTGATGAAGGAGTAACCGTGATGATAAGGGAAGTGTACCAGAACCCGTCACAGGCAGGGCAACTGTCCTTCCCTCCGCGCGGAGTGGAATCGGCACGACCCTATATCAGCGACAGGATTATCAGACGTGAGCTCGAATACGAAGAGAATCTTTCGGGAGAAACCACCTATACAATAGTCGGCGGCGATGAAGAGGGTGCAATAATCACCGACGGGTCGAATGATGACGACGATGAAGATATCGATGAATAGGAGGACGGATAGAATATGGTAATTGGCAAAACCAAACCGGTGAATATAGTAGATGAAATGCAGAGTTCTTATCTCGATTACGCTATGAGCGTTATCGTATCCCGCGCCCTGCCTGATGTGAGGGACGGACTGAAACCGGTGCAGCGCCGTATTCTATATGCCATGAATGACCTTGGTATGACCTATAACAGCTCTCATAAGAAGAGCGCCCGTATAGTCGGTGAGGTTATGGGTAAATATCATCCCCACGGCGATTCTTCTATCTATGATGCAATGGTACGTATGGCGCAGGACTTCTCGATGCGCCATCCTCTGATAGACGGGCAGGGGAACTTCGGCAGTATGGATAACGACCCGCCGGCGGCAATGCGCTATACGGAAGCCCGCCTGACCCAGCTGGCGGGTGAGGTGCTGTCCGATATCGATAAAGAAACGGTAGATTATGCAAATAACTTCGATGACAGCCTGAAGGAGCCCGCCGTACTTCCGACCCGTATACCCAACCTGCTGGTCAACGGCAGTGCCGGGATTGCGGTGGGAATGGCAACGAGTATTCCCCCCCATAACCTCGGCGAGCTGTGTGACGCCATTTCCCATCTGATAGATAACCCCAGGTCCACGGTGGACGACTTGATGCAGTATGTCAAGGGACCGGATTTTCCCACCGCCGGAATTATCCAGGGGACGGAAGGAATCAAGAGCGCCTATACCACGGGGCACGGTAGAGTCGTGGTCCAGGCGAAGGCATATATAGACGAAGCCGAAGAGACCAGCCGTCGCCAGATTGTAATTCTGGAATTGCCGTACCAGACCAATAAAGCCGCCCTTGTGGAGAAGATAGCGGACCTGGTGGCGGATAAGAAAATAACGGGGATTAGCGAACTACGTGACGAATCCGACAGGCAGGGGATGCGTATAGTAATCGAACTGAAAAAGGATGCCCAGCCGCAGGTCGTGCTGAAAAACCTCTACAAACACACTGCCATGCAGTCGGCTTTCTCCTGTAATATGCTTGCCCTCGTGGACGGACAGCCCCGCGTACTCAGTCTGAAAGAAGCCCTGCAGCAATTCATAGAGTTCCGCCGCACCGTTATCACGAGGCGGTCGAGGTTCGAACTAAAAGGCGCCAAGGCAAGAGCCCACATTCTTGAGGGTCTTACCATCGCCCTGAATAAGATAGACAAGATTATTGAGACTATCCGCAAAGCCCAGACTGCCGAGAAAGCCCGCCAGAGCCTGATGGACAACTTCAAGCTCACTCAGGTCCAGGCGCAGGCTATTCTGGATATGCAGCTGCGCCGGCTGGCGAGCCTTGAAAGGAAGAAGGTGGCTGACGAATTAACCGAAGTACTCAAGAACATCAGCTACCTGGAGGACCTGCTTGGCACCCCGAGAAGAATGATGCATCTCATCAAGGAAGAAACCAACGAAATCAAAGAAAAGTACGCCGATGAACGGCGTACCGAGATAAGCGAAGAAGGGGAAAAGGAATTCAACGCCGAAGACCTGATTCCCCACCAGAGAGTGGTAGTAACCCTGAGCAACCGCGGATTTATAAAGAGGGTGCCCTCCCAGCTGTATTCGCCGCAGCACCGCGGCGGCAAGGGAATAACCGGCATGCCCACCAGGGAAAATGACGCCGCCAGGCTTCTGGTGGTTGCCGATACCCATGACAATATGCTTTTCTTCACCAACAGGGGGCGAGTCTTCCGCCTGAAGTGCTATGAAATCCCCGCCGGCAGTTCGAGGACGGCAAAAGGGCTTGCCGCGATAAACCTGATTCCGATTGCCGAGCAGGAAAGAATCACCGACATGGTGGCGGTGACCGATTTCAATACGGAAAGCTTCCTTATACTGGCGACACGCAAGGGCGAGATTAAGAAAACGGCTTCCAGCCAGTTCGCCGTCGTCAGGAGCAGCGGGTTGATAGCGATGGACGTGGAACTGGGGAGAGGTGACGAGCTGGTCTCGGCCCGTCTGGCTTTGGAAGGCGACGACGTGATGATGATTACCAAGAAAGGGCAGTCGATTCGCTTCGCCGTAAGCGGTCTCAGGGCAAGCCTCAGGACCAGCGGAGGAGTCAGCGGTATGCGTATGAGCTCCGGTGATGAAGTTATTACCATGGAAATCGCCCACCCGGACGACCTTCTGCTGGTGGTTACCGCCAACGGCTACGGCAAACTGACGCCCGTGGAGGGCTATCCCAAGCAGAAACGCGCCGGCAGCGGAGTCCGCACCTTCAAGATTACGGATAAAACGGGAGAGGTAACCGCCGCCAAGCTGACCAACCTGAAAGAGCAGGTTATGATTATCTCAGCCGACGGTATCGTAATCCGCACTCCAACAAAGGAAAAAGACCCGACAAAAGGTATTACGATTCAGGGCAGGAGCACCCAGGGAGTCAGGCTGATGAGGCTCGCCGATGGTGATTACGTAAGCGCTATCACCACCTTTGAAGAAGATTAAGGATTCTTTTTCCGGCAGATTTTAATAATATCTTCCAGTCCGCAGGCGTTGCAGGCGCCGGTTGAGCAGTCGGGAGTATTGATTCCTTCCAGCGAGCGCTCGTATTCTTTTTTCAGGAAATCAGCGCTGACACCGGTGTTTATATGCGACCAGGGCAGCACTTCGTCCAGGGAACGCTCCCGGTGAGCATAGAAACTTGGTCCCAGTCCGGCATCAGTAAAGGCCTGGAGCCATTTATCATAATTGAAATACTCGGTCCAGGCGTCAAATCGGCAGCCAAGTTTCCACGCGTTGAAAATAACACTGCCCATTCGTCGGTCGCCTCGCGACAGGGCGGCTTCGAGCAGGCTGATTTTGGGGTCCTGCCAGGAGAGCCTGGTTCCTTTATGGCGCAGTCCCCTCTGCAGAATCTCATGCTTGGCATTCAGGT
>CAZIYN010000181.1:0-5000 GCA_964543495.1 uncultured Dehalococcoidales bacterium
GTCCCGTTGCACCTGTATTCTGGGTCGGGATAGTTGCCCTCGGTATGATTGTGCCTCTTATAATACTGGGTTACTTATACCTCGCCGGAACGTCGTCTGCTGTACTGCTGATAACAGCTATCGTCAGCCGCCTGCTGGGGACTGTCGCCCTCAGGTACAGCCTGCTTAAGGGCGGTATTTACGAACCTCTGCTTTAATAAATGCCAGATTATGTAAGGGGAAACAGTCTAAAAAATGAGCGACGCTGAAAAATTTCAAATTATTATTGTTGGAGCCGGTCCGGCAGGCATTACTGCTGCCTATGTTCTGGCTAAAGCCGGTAAGGAGGTTATCCTAGTAGAGCGTGGAGCCTATCCCGGGGCAAAAAACGTTTTTGGTGGCATTCTTTACACAACGGTCCTAAACCGGCTGATACCTAACTTCTGGGAAGAAGCGCCCGTTGAACGCCACATAAAAGGAATCCAGTTATATCTGATATCGGAAACGAATGCATTATCCATCGGCGTGGAAAGTGAAGAACACAACAAACCACCCTACAACAATAGTTTTACGGTATCTCGTGCTAAATTCGACCAGTGGTACGCGAAGAAAGCTGAAGAAGCCGGTGCATTTCTGATAACAAACACAGTAGTTGATGACCTGATATGGAAAGATAAGAAGGTCATCGGAGTTAAGACACGCGGCGATGACGGAGATATTTATGGAGATGTTGTTATTATTGCCGACGGTGTAAATTCTATCCTTACTGAGAAAGCCGGTCTGAGAAAGCAATATAAACCGCGCCAGGTATCTCTGGGTATGAAAGAGGTTATCGAACTTCCCAGGAAGGTGATTGAGGACCGCTTTCACCTGAGTGATAATGAAGGTGTGGAGATTAAGTATTTAGCCGGCGACGCCACAAAAGGCATATGGGGTGGGGGTAATATATATACAAACCTGGAAACATTATCCGTGGTTACGTGGCTTAGCTTAGAACCTCTGATAGCCCGGCAGGAAAAGGCAATTGATTTGCTGGAAAGGTTTAAAGAGCATCCCTTCGTCAGGAATTACATTAAAGATGGAGAGCTTATTGAGTATCAGGCACACTTAGCTCCGGACGGGGGTTACGATTTCACTCCCAAGTATTATACAAACGGACTACTCGTCGCAGGTGATGCCGCCCGTTTCCTCAATGCATCACTTCATTACGAAGGGACCAATTTCGCTATGGCTTCCGGAGAGGCTGCAGCCAAGACAATAATAAGAGCTATAGACAAAGGTGATTATTCGGAGAAGAGCCTGTCTTACTACCAGAAGCTACTGAATGAAAGTTTCGTAATGAAAGACCTGAAAAGATATCGTAAACTAAATCGTTTCGCCGAAAATAATCCTGAATTTTTCGATGGTTATTTTGACGCTATAACCCAACTGGCCGTTGACTATTTTACAGTTAATGAATTACCGAAACGTCGCCAGGAATTTAACATGATTAAGAGTTTCCGTACTAATTTACGCAATTTTCATGCAAACACTCCTGACCGTCGTTATCGTAAAAACCGGTTAGTAAGGACGTTTTCCAAAACCTTCCCGATTATTAAATTTATCTGGCAGTGTTTGAAGGGAGGAATAGCATTTACATGAATATCGATGATAAATTAGCCCTGAACCTGTTTCACGTCGATAAAGACCCGCATATTACAGTTGACCAAAAAATATGCCATGATTGCCCGCATAAAATATGCACCTACGTTTGCCCGGTAGCGAATTACAAACTTGAGAACGATAATCTGATTTTTTCGTGGGAAGGCTGTCTTGAATGCGGGACCTGCCGTATTGTCTGCGACCAGGGAGCAGTGGAATGGGACTATCCGAGAAGAGGATACGGCATAAGTTACAGGTTTTAGTGAAGACCTGATAAACGTATTGTTTATTCCACTTATAAGCCTCGATTAGTCTTTACCGCTCTGATAAAATATCTCAGCCCTTTTCCTTTCGTTTCGATGGGTTCGAACCTCCCCTTTCGGACCACTTGCAGTGCCGAATCAAATTCATAGGCTCTTCTAATGGGACGCCTGACATCTTTTACCCGTCAACACCCGGCCCGACGCATAATGTTTAAATGAATAAGGATTCTAAAGTCCGTTTACAAACCGTGTTTTCGATTGAAACCGTATGCAGAAATATCAGGGTTTTTATGCCATTTATTCAAGTTGACAATCCGATAAGAAATCAATATACTATGTACTAATATCGTATACGATATAAGTACTTTTTTAATATATTACAGACAATCAGAGAAGCCAAATCAGATACAGATACAAATATCATTTCATCAAGCAATTGATTGAATTTAGTATTCATAAATTTAAAGAAATATAAGCTTGATAGATTTCTAAACACTTGAGGGAGCGAGTGTTCATTTATTTCCTCTCAGTTGGTCATCATGTATAGTATGTCAGCAAGAAAAGCCGGGGGAGGAATTACTTTCAAAGAATAAGCATTAGTGGTTAGTTTTTAGAAAATGCACTGAAAAAAGAGGTAAAGGATGGAAATAGAATTTATTGGTACCGGAGGTCAGGGTTCTGTAGTTGCCGCCAAGGTACTGGCTGATGCAGCGGTAAAAGCGGGATATAATTCGCAGTCTTTCGCTTCCTACGGAGCCCAGAGGCGCGGTGGGGATGTTGAGAGTTACATCCGTATCGAAAAGGACAGAATTCTGGTCCATGCCAAGATGTCCAGACCGGATTATCTCGTTCTGATGGACGAAGGATACGCGAGTGTACCGCAGAAAAGAGGTCTTGATAAAAAAACAAGAATTATTCTGAATACTTCAAAACCAGCAAAGTCTTTCTCAGAACTCGAAGGTTATGAAGTAACCACAATTGACGCCAACCGTATAGCCGCTGAGAAAGGACTTACCCTTCCCAGCGGGATGCCTATCATCAATTCCACGGTACTCGGGGCGGTTATCGGAGTGATTTCTGACCTTGGGATTGATGATTTGAACGGTGCACTGGAAGATGGTAAAATCCCGGCCCTGGCAAAGAACCTGGAAGCAGCCAAGGCAGCTTATAACGCGGTAGTAAAACCATCGGAAACAGCCGGCGACGAATCAACTGAAACCGCCGGAGTTGCAACACTGATTACGGAAATGCTTCCCGAGTTTATAAATCGTATGCCACCCTGCGAAGCCAGCTGCCCGGCCGGAGAGAAAATCGAAAGGACCACTTATTTTATCCAGCACGGACATTTCGAAGATGCCCTGGAGAGTATAAAAACGGAGAATCCGTTCCCCGGTATCTGCGGGAGGGTCTGCTTCCATCCCTGTGAGGCCGCCTGTAACCGCATCGAGTTCGATGAAGGAATAGCTACAAATGCCCTGGAGAGGGCAGCCTACGACTATGCCGATGTTACTTTAGTAAATAAACCGGATAAGAAGCCTTCGACAGGCAAGAAAATAGCTATTATCGGCTCAGGACCGGCCGGGATGACTGCCGCCTATTACCTCACTCTGCTCGGGCATGGTGTAACGGTGTTCGAATCCCAACCCGTAGCCGGTGGTGTACCCCGCTTCGGCATACCGGACTACCGCTTGCCCAAAGCGGTAGTCGAGCGCGAGATAAAAGAGATTACCGACCTGGGAGTCGAAATATTGACCAACACCTGTGTGGGTAAAGATATATCCTTAGATGAACTGAGGAAAGACTACGATGCCTGTCTTATCGCTGCCGGGGCGCACCGTTCGATGGAACTGGGAATTCCCGGAGAAGAAAAGAATGGCGTTATTCCCGGGCTCGAACTCCTTAAAAAAGTCGCCCTGGGCGAGAAAGTTGAGGTAGGAGCCACGGTAGCCGTAATCGGCGGCGGTAATACGGCCGTGCATTCTGCCAGAACGGCAAAAAGGATGGGAGCCAAAGAGGTTACTATACTCTACCGTCGCTCCGTAGAAGAGATGCCGGCTTTTCAGGATGAAGTCGATGCAGCCAGGGATGAGGGAATTAATATAGAATTCCTGGTTATGCCGGTAAGAGTACACGCAAACGGTGACAGGGTAAGCGGACTGGAATGCGTTAAGGCAAAGCTTGGTGAAAAGGACGAGAGCGGTCGCCGGAGTCCGGAACCGACTGATGGCACTAATTTTACCGTGAATGCGGATACTATAATTACCGCTCTCGGTGAGACTCTCGACCTTCCCATTTCAGACGGAGTTTTAAAAATGTCCGGGGCAGTCCTACAGGTGGACGGACTGGGCAGGACATCGGAAACCGGAGTCTACGCTGCGGGTGATGTGGTCAGTGCTTCCCGTTCTGTGGTAGAGGCGATTGCCTCCGGTAAAAGGGCTGTTATAGGTATTGACCTGTTCCTTAATAAAGGAGATTTAAAAACACTGGATTCGTTCCATAAAGGTACCGGCGAAACTGTTTCGATGGAACGTTATCTGGTTAAAGATTATACCGGAGAAAGTAATGGTGCGGTCTCTTATGAAGACCTGAATACAGTCCATTTCACCAGCGAACCACGACTGGCTGTGAGAGAACTCCCGGCAAAAACGAGGATAAAAAACTTCAAAGAGACCAGCCTGGGGCTGACCCGGGAAGATGCTATAACCGAAGCGGAGCGATGTTTCCATTGCGGAACCTGTATCCTTTGCGAAATCTGCTATATTTCATGCCCGGATACGGCTATTTACCTCGATGATGACGGTATCCATCTAAAGAGCAAGGAAGAAGTTTGTAAGTCTTGCGGAATCTGTATATACGAATGCCCACGCCACGCTATTTCGTGGGAAGGAGTTGCTTAAATGTTAAAAGTAATCACCGGAAACGAAGCTGCCGCTTACGGAGCGTTGCTGGCACAACCTGCGGTTGTCTGCGCATATCCGATTACTCCTCAGTCTCGTATCCCCGAACAAATATCCGAATTCAAAGCTCAGGGGCTGCTAAAAGGGAAGTTCATTAATGTTGAATCTGAAATGACAGCACTCAGCTATGTAACAGGGGCTTGTCAGGCTGGCGTAAGGG
>CAZIYN010000182.1:0-4996 GCA_964543495.1 uncultured Dehalococcoidales bacterium
GGACGAAGCAATCCGTTTCCTACCCCTGTCATTCCGGCGCAGGCCGGAATCCAGTAATTTAATTATACATAGAAAATTGAATAAATACACAAATATTATTCTCTCTCCCCTTGAGGGAGAGAGTTAGAGTGAGGGGGTAGAAACCTGAGTAGAATTTCACCCTCACCTTAATCCTCTCCCGTCAGGGGAGAGGATATTTGGTTCTGTCTGCATCTGGTCGGTTTCTTTTGTTCCGCCTCTGGCGGACGAGGAGTCCGCCGTAGCTTTAGCATAGGCGGGCGAAGAATCTCCTCCTGTCATTCTGGAGTCCGCCGTAGCTTTAGCATAGGTGGGCGAAGAATCTCCTCCTGTAATTCCCGCTCCTCTTGTCATTCCCGCGAAAGCGGGAATCCAGTCTCTCCGATATGTCACTCTGGTAGGAGTCCGTTTCTGGCAAAATGTCCCTGAAATGTGCATAATAAATGTGTTATGCCTGAAGCCGACCTCATACTTAAGAACGCCATCGTAATAACCGTCGACCCGTCCCGGCCCCGTGCCGGTATGGTCGCCGTCAAAGGCGATAAAATTCTTCTCGTCGCCGATAATGACAGCCTTGAATCGGTAACCGGACCGGGCACCAAAGTTATCGATTGTGGCGGAAAGACCCTCGTTCCCGGATTTAACGATGCCCACTGCCACGTTTTCTCGTTCCTGAGGACATTACTCAATATCGATTTAAGTCCGGCGGCGGTAAGCTCCATAGAAGATATCAAGGCGGCTGTCCGCAGAGCCGCTGAAAACACGCCCCCGGGAGAGTGGATTACGGGCATCGGCTACAATGATTTCCAGCTTGTTGAAAAGCGCCACCCTACCCGTCGGGAAATAGACGAGGTAGCCCCTGACCACCCTGTAGTCCTTTCCCACAGGTCTTTACACGCCTGCGTGCTTAACAGCATGGCTCTTTCACTTGCCGGAATAGGTAATGAGACCGGGGAACCGCCCGGCACTCATATCGACCGCGATAAGGAGACCGGGGAGTTGACCGGGCTTCTCCTGGAAATGCTCGGCTATATCAGGGAGACCGTAATGCCGGACATATCGGAGGTGGAACTGACCCGGGGGATGACCCTGGCGAACCGGTACTATCTTTCCCGCGGCATAACCTCGGTACAGGACGCCACCTATGTCAGCAACTATAAAAGGTGGCGGAACTACAGGAAATACATAGACGACGGAATACTGAAGACGCGGGTTACCATGATGTGCGGAATCGAGACATCGAAGGAACTCCGCGAAAACGGACTGAAATTCGGCTCCGGCGACAGCCGTCTCCGACTCGGTGGAATCAAGATAGTCCCCAGTATGATGGGCGGGAAACTGCACCCTCCGCAGGAAGAACTGGAAAGGCATGTAATAGAAGCCCGGCAGGCGGGTTTCCAGGTTGCCATTCACGCCATCCAGGACAAAATGGTGGAAGCCGTCATAGATACCTTCGAACGGGCTAAAACCGGGATGCCGCAGGCAGATATGCGTCACCGCATCGAGCACTGCTCCGAATGCCCGCCGGAGCTGCAGGAACGGTTGAAAAAGCTGCGGCCGGTCATAGTTACCCAGCCCCCCTTCGTCCACTACAGCGGGGACAGGTACGCCACGATGGTGCCGGAAGAAAAGCTGCCCTGTCTGTATGCGTTTAAGTCGTTAATCGATACCGGGTCGGTCGTCGCTGCCGGCTCCGATTCCCCGATAGTCCCTGACAGTCCTCTCACCGGGATGTACGGCGCCGTCACCAGGCTCACAGACACCGGACAGCAGCTCAACTCGAAAGAGTGTATCTCCGCCGGACAGGCGCTGGCTATGTACACCATAAACGCCGCTTATGCATCCTTCGAGGAAAATATCAAAGGCTCCATCACCGAAGGCAAGCTGGCGGATATGGTACTCCTCAGCGATAACCCGCTGACCGTGCCTCCGGATAAACTGATGGACATTAAAGTTGAGATGACGATAATCGGCGGCGAAGTGGTCTGGGAGTCTTGACTTACCTCCCCTGAAGACTTAAACTTGTATTTGGAGAAAGAAATAATGCCTATATACGAATACGTATGCACCGAATGTAAAGAGAAATTCGAGCTGCTGCGTCCTTTCAGCAGGGCGGATGAAGATACCGAATGTCCCGAATGCAGCAGCAAAGCCGAACGGGCGCTCTCAACCATCTGCTGCCTTACCACAAATGATAGCGGGGAGACCGTTTCGGTAGCCGGCGGCAGCTCCTGCGCCACCTGCGGCTCGTCGAGCTGCGCCACCTGCGCTATGTAAATGCGGAGCGTAGGCTGAGGAGACTCGAATCCTCACAGAGTATTATTTAACTACCACCAGCAGTTCGAGAGTCCACGTTTTCTGGTCGTAATCTATTTCCCAGGGGCGGTTGTACTTCAGATTAACGGTACTGTTCCCCGCGGAAAGAGCCTGAAAAGTCCACATTTCCTCGGAAGAAGCGTCCAGCACCCCTTTCCCTTTCAGTTCGTGCTCCGGTTGCGAGACCACGGCGCCGTCGCTTATTCCCACTTCTTTCGACCATAGAAAACCGGACGTCGCCGAAGTGCATAATGTTACCGTGAAGGTGCTGCCCTCCGGGACTTCCAGTTCCCTGTAGATATCTGCCTGTTCCTTGAATTCGTTGCAGGTAACCTCTAGATAGGCATCTTCAGGCCCGCCGCCACACCCGGGCAGGCATACGGCAGGCAGCATTAATAATAGTAAACAGACCGGGAATCTTTTCAGCATGTGCAGGTACTCTGGTTAAAGCTCTAACTTATTAAAACAGATTGGATGCACTCAGGCAAATCCGGCAGCTTTCTATTCCGTTTGCATTTGGTCGGTTTCCTCTGTCATTACAAGGAAGTTTACCCTGAGCATAGCCGAAGGGTGGCAATCTACATCAATCGAGTTTACCGACCAGAATCGAATAGTACCTGGTTTCCCGCTGCTATTTATGCTTGACCGTCGAAGCGCCGGATACATCCAGGTCGCCGATTACCGGGTTTCCGTAAAAATAGAGTCGTGAAGCACCACTCAGCTCGGCATCCACCGTTCCCTTGATATTTAGAGTCGCTTCACTGGCGCCGCTGATGTCCAGGTCCCCACTCTGGAGTATGAATTTCTCCATATCCAGGTTACTGGCGCCGGATACTTCCGTGCTCAGTTTATCCCCCGAACCCGATAACCCCACCTTGCTCGCTCCGGAAATATCTATTTCCATGTCGTCAGCGGTCATATTTCCGCTGAGCTTGCTGGCACCGGATATCTCGAATGTGGCGTCATTCATTCCGCAGTCGACTATTTCAAGCGTGCTGGCGCCGGATACATTCAGTTCCAGATCGTTTTTCGATTTGAATCCGGTAATGGTGCCAGAACTGGCTCCGGACACGACCAGGTTGGTCAGGACAGGCATCGTAATCTCGGCTTTCAGGGTCTTCGCGCCTATTGTGAAATCTGTGAAAATATGGCGTGGATTGAGGTATACTTTCAGCTTGTTACCTGATTTTGTGACCTCTACATAGTCGTAGAGGCTTTCTTCAGCACTGATAATAACGCTGAAGTTATCCGACCGGGTTATCTCAACTTCGAAGGCGCTGCTGACATCCACCTCGGTAAAATCGGAAAATTCCAGTTCCTCGGTGATGACTTCTTCTGTGGAACCGATACGTATCGGGCCGCCTTCCTCGCACCCGGTCAATAAAGCCGGTAGCAGTATAAACACCGCCAGTACCGTCAGTATCAGTCTCTTATCCATAATTTTCCTCCCGGCGTTCACCGGATATTATTCGCTCAACTATATTACGATAACCGTTTCTTAAATTGCAAAGACTTTCTGGTAAGCAGCAGGTATCCTCCTGCTCCCGCCCCGATAACTGCCGCCGCTGCCGCGATAAACACCACGCAGAACCGGGCGGTATCATACCAGAAGCCCGATGGAAAAAGCATGACCATGTAGCCTTCGGCTGACCAGAATTCATTCGTGAAAGAAAGCAGGTGAAACTGTAAAAACAGCCAGTCGAAGTTGACCAGCATCGCTATCCAGAGCGCGATAAGTACCGCCAGGGTTATACCGCTCCCCCATACTGCGTCCCGCGCAAGCTGCCGTATGTATTCCCTTCCGTAACGTAAAAAACAGATAACGCGGTAGCCTATAATATACACCAGTGTACAGAGAAGGACTAAGTAGTCCAGCCGGAAAAGCCCCTTGACATCCTTCATATGGATGATTTCTTCCCGGGTAAACAGGTCTAAGGACCTGCCGTCCTTCTCTAGGACTATATCGACGTACTCATCAACCGACCTGAAGTATGAAATCAGTTCTCTGGCTGCTTCTTCAAGCTGTTCATCCGGTATCCCAGTGGCAGCGGAGACCCCGTATTCGCTGAAACTGTACTTATAAAGCCAGAGACTGTTAGCGGCGATGCCGATACTGGCGGTCAGCAGCATAACCGGTATGCACAGTATAAAAACCCATCTGGCAATAAGACCTGTGTATTTCAATTTACTCCGGTCTCCTGCCTGCGTACAGTAAGTGCCTCGAAGCGGCGACTATGGATTTCTCGGTGCTCAGTTCGAACAGGAGGTCGAGCCACATTTTTCTTTGTTTGCCCTTTAGCCTGTTATAGCTATCATCGTCGGCGGATATACAGGGCTCGGAAGACGCCACCGCCAGTGTCTCGAATCCGATTTCCTCGTGCATCAGCGGAATCTCGGACAGGGTTGCGAAGTATGCGCGGAACCCTATACCGTCCGGCGGCCCCGATTCCAGTTCCCTCCCCGTATCCAGCACGGAACGGACTTCTTTCTCCCTTTCTATCACTTCCGGGATATTTTTTATCAGGTCCCCCCATATTCCGTATCGGCTGATGAAGGCGGAGAAGATAGTCCCGCCTGGTTTCAGCCTGCTGTATGCTTCCCCGAGAGCGGCTTCTCTGTCCTCTTTAATGACAAGGTGATACAGCGGACCCATCATCAGGAC
>CAZIYN010000183.1:0-4995 GCA_964543495.1 uncultured Dehalococcoidales bacterium
GTCCCAGATTAACGCCCGGTGCAAGGCGGAACTCGTCGGTTCCGATTTCCTTGTCGATAAAAATATCCGGGGCGATACCGTTGAAGAGCTGGTCGAAAACTGCGTCCTGGAAATCAAGAATAATGGCCTCGTCGAAGAAATGACGGGAAAGGTAGCCGGGAAGGGTATCCTGCTTAAACTGAATATGAAAGGCTGTATCCACCTTCCCAAGGAAACCAGACTTCAGAGTGAAGGGATTGAGCCTTATGTTTGTCCTCTGGCAAATATGATATCCGAACAGATTATCAGCAAACTGAATTATATGACCACATATACCGCCGGACTCGAGGTCGATACCGCTAAAGGCGAGTGCCTTATATATTGCGGTATCTATAAGGATATGGATAGCATAGGTATGGTATCGGATTGGAGTAAAGAGTAAAAAACCCCTGGCAGAAGATTATCCGGAGAGGGCCTGTCTCAGAGCAGACAGGCTTTTCCTTATTGAGGAGATATCCGGCATGACAAACCTTTCAGGATTATAAGCGGCGTTGCTCGCCATCACCGTCAGGTACTCGACTGTTTCCCGGGCCTCCGGCACCTGGGAGAATATCGCTGCCGCGTACTCGTATGGAGGCTGATACGCCAGCCGGTCAGGAATACCCTTTTTAGCAAGGATACCTACCATTTTCCGGTACAGGTCGAGTGCTTTCTTCCTGTCTTCGCCTTCGAGAGCGCTGTATTTCAAGGTCTCTTTCCTGGCTCTCTTTTTCAGATTGCCCCTCAGCATCACCGCGGTAATAATAACGGCAACCGCAAACAGCGCCAGAAGCGCCCACGACCAGCCGGGTAAGGAGACCTTGCCCAGACTGAACTTTGTTCCCAGCGGTGAAAAAATATCGCCGAAATCCCCGCCGATGTAGTCCTCCAGACCGAAATAGACCAGGTTGCGCTCTGCGGCGAAACCCATGGCTGCATCCGCCCTTGGTGTCGGGTCGAAAGCCACCCAGCCGTTGCGCTGAAAATATATCTCCACCCAGGCGTGAGCGTCTCCCGCCCGTACGATATGCGCCCCGGTGAGGGTATCGATATAGCCGGGCAGATATCCGGTTGCCACGCGGGCGGACAGGCCCACATGTCGCGACATGACCGCCATCGCCGTCGCGAAATGCGAGCAGTAACCGGCCTGCTCCTCGAACAGGAAGTAGTCCGCCGCGTCCTTTCCCTGTGGCAGCGGTTCTACATCCAGCTTGTAAGGGTAGTTCTTATACAGGAACTGTTCGATACTGGCAGCTTTATCATAGTCCGTAGCGGCATTTTCGACTATCGATTCCGCCAGTGTCTCCGTCCTCTCCGTTATCGGAGGCAAAGCCAGGAAATCACGCTGGGGCACTGTCCGGTCTCCCCGCAGCAGGTCCGGTGTGATATTCGGCAGGTAAGATAACGCCCTGTACAATACACCCTCTTCTAGGTAGTTTCTGGGTAATTCGGGAAGATATATTCTGCCCGGGTAATATCCGGTAAAAAGAGCGGAAGGCTGGTCCGCTAGCATATAGTAAATCTGCCAGTATGCCCTGTCATCGGCTGAGCCGGCTCTTGAGTCCGACAGCTCGAATTCGCCCCTGTCCCTGTTTCTGACGGTGACCTGAGGCGATGAATTCAGCCAGCCGCGACCGTCATATTCATCGAGCGTCATTCCCCTCCAGTAACTCGATATCCTGCTCCTTACATTCATCACGACTTCATCGGCGGCCGAACCGGTATATCCCAGGCTGCCGTACCTCTCACCGTCCGCTGTCTCCCCGTAGTCGACCGATGGAAACAGTCCGGGTGAAACATAAGCGCTCGGCTTCGCGGGAAGTCCGAGTGAGTTCCCCAGCGCAAGGTCGATTCTGTTCGGGAGCCACCCGGCCTGGGCAATCTGGTTGCTGGCGACCCTGGGCATGAACAGGAATGCCGCGACGGCTATTATCATTGCTCCCGCGATAAAACCGGCCCACGTCCGTCCCGAAATAAACAGCTTCGATTCGCCTACAAGGACCGCTTTATCTGCCTCGGATTCCATCCGGCTGACCAGGGCCGATACCAATGTGAAAATAGTGAACGCAACCACAAAGATAACGAACCAGAAATTCAGGGCGAGCTCGCTTATCAGTATCATAAGCATCACGCCCAGCACCAGGCTTGCCTGTACGTTCCTTTTCGACGTAAGGTCGAAGCTGCCTATCACCAGTCCGTAGACCAGGTAGCGTGACAGCAGCATCCTGTCGCTCAGACCGGAAAGTAATATGTCGCCGCCCAGGAAAACCGTTAATACCATAAAAAACAGCAGGATAAGACTGCGCACTATCGACATCTTGCCCTTGCGCCAGCTGTAGAAATGCCCCATTGCCAGACCGGGAATCCCTATAGCCGCCAGCAGCGGGTCGCGTATCAGCCAGGCGATTGCCCCTATCGTGGTGCTTAAAGCCAGATAGGCGAATATCCTGGAAATGGCTGAATAGTTGGTAGTCGGCATTTTCAAACCACCCTTGGGTACATTCTTCCGGCGTTCACCGGAGACCCTCCCAGTCCTTTGATAACTTCTTCCAGGTTACCCGGCGAGCACCTGTAAAACTCGATGTTATTTCTGCTCAGGCTGGCGCGTATTTCCTCCGGCGTCTCATCCTCTCCGAATCCCTCGAGCAGTACCACCTTCAAATCGCCCGCATAATTCGCCAGCTCGGGCAGCACGGCACTCAGTCGTGTCTCCATACTTGGGATAACTGCTATCACGGTCCGGCCGGCAGCGGACATCACCGGAAATCCTTCGTCATCGGTCTCCTCCTCGACCTGCAGCCGCGCCAGGAAGTCCATTGAGCTCTGCCATCCGGCATTCGGCAGATATTCTCCGCCCGTCCGGATATTTATGTTTCGTCCCGTTTCGGCGCAGAGTCTTGACAGGCTGGCGGCGATTTTAATGCTGTACTCCAGCGTTGTTTCCCTGCCGGTGCCCGTGTCCTTATCGGCGGCAAACAGGACCGATATGGAACCCCGGCTTATCTGCTCGAACTCTTTTATCATGAACTGTCCCAGCCGGGCGGTGTTCCGCCAGTGGATATGCTTCAGCGGGTCGCCGGACTGGTATTCTCTGGAGCCGTAGAACTGTCCGCCCGCTCCCGAGCTTATCGCCTCTCCCCATTCCATCCTGTCCTCGCCGGTTGTATACAGTTCCTCGATGCGGTAATAAGAAGGATAGATTGTCAGGTCCAGCGGTATTTTTAAAACTTTTTTCCTAGAAAACATCCCCAGAAGGCCGCTGGACTTAAGGGTTATCTCCGAATAGTCGTAGTGCCCCCGGTGGTAGCAGGAAGCGCTGTATGAAAACGTTACCGAAGACTTCGAACGCAGCGTGGCGATAAGGAAGTCCTTCACCCTGTTCTCGGGCTCCTCGAAGGGGCAGTCCGCCTGTATGCTTATAAAATGCCTCGCCAGCACTCCCCTGTTCTTTATGGTAATCCTGATATCCACCGTCTCGTCTTCCACGGCTCCGCCGGGGAGCATATTATCTGCCGTGGAATTCGGGGTCAGTACCCGCTGCTCGATATGGAGCGACCCGAGGTCGTAACGGGCAAGGACGGCGGAAAGCAGGATAAGGCTCCAGATAATGGCATCGAAGAGGTACAGCCAGTTGACCTGGCTCTGGCTGGCAACGAGGTAGACCACCACCCCGGCTACAATATAACCAATACCGGTCCTAGTCATTTGCTGATGAAACTCGACCTGAAAGGGATTTTCCCCCCAAGTCCCGCTTTTAATCCTTTATGTCATTCCAGGGTCTTTTTATCATTCCAGCGCCTTTTTATCATTCCAGCGCCTTTTTGTCATTCCAGCGAAAGCTGGAATCCAGGAATCGTGCCTGACCATACCATCCTGGATACCACTTGGAATTTATCCCGCACCTGATATGTGGTCGGTATAATAACTTTAAAAAACTCGGCCTAAAGAGGAACGGGAATCCTCGTCAGCAGGTCGCTTATGTACTCGGACGCGTGGTCCGGCTTAGAAGAATGAGTAATTATCCGGTGCCTCAGTACCGCCGGCGCTACCGCCTTTATGTCGTCTGGTGTGACGAAATCTCTGCTTTCCATGGCTGCCCTTCCCTGGGCGGCTTTCTGGATTGCTATTGCGCCCCGGGGACTGATGCCGCCGGCGGAATTCGAGTCCGTTCTCGTCTCGGCTACTATTCCGGCGATATATTCCTTCACCGGACGGGCGACCTGGACGCCGAGCACTTCCTCCTGCATCGATTTAATATCGTCCGCCGTCAGGACCGCTTCTAGTCCCGGCTCCCCGTGTTCGTGTCTTTCCAGAATACGCACCTCGTCCTCCCTGTCCGGATATCCGATGCCGAAGCTCAGCAGGAACCTGTCGAGCTGGCTTTGGGGTAAAGGAAATACGCCGTGCGTCTCGGAAAGGTTGCGGGTCGCTATAACGAAGAAAGGGTTCGGTAGAGGATGTGTGACCCCATCGAAGGTGATAAACCGCTCTCCCATTGCTTCCAGGAGGGCCGACTGCGTTCGCGGTCCGGCGCGGTTTATCTCGTCGGCAAGCACTATATTCGCGAATACCGGCCCCGGCATGAACTTGAAATCGCCGTTATTCTGGTCGTATATGGATGAACCGGTGATATCGGTAGGCAGCAGGTCGGGAGTGAACTGGATGCGGTTGAACTTCGCCTCCAGCGATTGCGCCAGCGATTTCGCCAGCAGTGTTTTCCCCACGCCCGGGAAATCGTCCAGCATTACGTGGCCCTGGCAAAGTACCCCCAGCAGGCAGAGTTTTATGACTTCGGGGCTGGCTACTACGACCTTGCTGATATTGTCGACCAGTACCGCCAGTTTGCGGTTAAATTCCTCACTCATAGATAATATTGGATTCGGGTGGTTCATATTTACCGGCGGAATACCGCCGATACTCTATTATACCGCACCGTTGTTAATTCGCGAAAAGAACTGTACTATACGGTATTGGTTG